>JAFMFM010000015.1 GCA_017856115.1 Actinomycetota bacterium
AGCCGCAGCGGTGCGCGCTACCGCAGAGGACTAGAGCCAGGCGCGGCTGAGTTCTTCGGCGCGGGCTTCCCACTCTTCGACCGTGAAGCCGAAACGGTCGTGGTCTTCCCATACACCGTTGATTTCTAGGAACCGTTTGGCGCAACCCTCGTATCGCCAGCCAAGTTTGTGCACCACGCGCAAACTGTTGGCATTGCGTGGAATGATGCAAATCTCCAAGCGGTGCAAACGAAGTTGCTCGAAGGCGAATCGGGTGACTACTGCAACGGCTTCGGGAGTGTAGGAGTGTCCGGCTTTGGCCTGGTCGATCCAATAGCCGATGGTCGCGGATTGCATTGAACCACGAGCAACGCCGTTGAGGTTCACCTCACCACAAAAAACGGAATCAACGAACACACCGAAGCTGTATGCGTTACCCGCGATGCGCTCGCGCTCGCGCAACAAACAGCGACGCTCGAAGGCTTCCTGACTGACGGCGGGGTCGGCAGATGCCATCGGACGTAGCGGCTCCCAATCCGTGAGCCATCGACCATTGCGGGTTCGCACCTCGCCGAATGCAGCAAAGTCGCTGGTGATGAGCGGTCGCAACATCACTCGTCGGCCGAAGAGGCGCACGGGTGGTGAACTGGTGGGATGTTCGATGCGGGTACGCGACGTGGTGGTGGGTTTCATGCGCCACCGCCCGTGGGGGAGGCCGATCGCATCTCGGCGATCACGCCATCGAGCAGATTGTGGGTGCTCACGATGATGTGGTCGAGATGGAGTCGTCGCATGATGGCAACCAGCAGGCAACATCCTCCCACGATGACCCCGGCACGTTCCAGCGGGAGGCCCGGATTGTGTACTCGGTCCTCCAGTGCTTCGGTAGCGAGCGTACGAAATACGTCCTCTGCAGCCGCACGTGAAAGCACCATCTCGTGCAGTCGTGTTGCATCGAAGCGTTGTAGCCCCAACTCCACTGCCGCAATGGTGACGATGCTGCCCGCCACGCCCACCACGCGTGCAGTGTCGCCGAGGGCAGGTCGTTCGATCACTGCGTTGTCCACGGCATCGCTCACGATGGAAATGGCATTTGCGAGTTCCTCGGGGCGGGGTGGATCACTGTGCAATTCGGCCTCCGTGAGAGTGACCACACCGTGGGGCAGGGAAACGCTGTCGCGCACCATGGCACGGCCTTCCCGTGTATCGCCGATGGTCAATTCCGTGGAAGCACCGCCGATATCCACCACCATGGTGGTGCCATCGACGGGTGACAGGCTTGCCATGGCGCCGTGCCATGCGAGCTTTGCTTCTTCGCCGGCCGACAACACGCGTGGCTCGACACCCGTGGCTGCGTGCACACGTGCAACAAACTCGGCGGTATTGGTGGCCATACGGCAGGCAGCAGTGCCGGTGATGGCCAGTTGGGCACCATGGTTATGAACCAGCGTTGCGTACCTGGTGACCACCGCCATGGTTCGCTCGATGGCAGCCGGGGAAAGCAGCCGCGTTGACCCGACGCCTTCACCGAGAGCGGTGACGTTCACCTCGCGCGCGAGTTCGTTACCCGCTGCATCGACGATCAACAAGTTGGTGGAGTTGGAGCCGATATCGATTGCGGCGAGTGCGGTGGAGGGCGTGGCCTGGTTCATCAATGTGCCGTCGCTTCGAGCCGCAGGGCGACCCACCGACCGACCGGATCGGCGTTACCCACCAGCCAATTGGCGTAGTGCGCGTGCAGACACTTGACACCACGACGGGTTCCGGCCACGCCACCGTACGGCGTGGGTCCCGTGTGACTTGTAGGGACGTGGGCATCGCGTTCGGCGGCGTATGCCTGGTGCGCGGCGAGCAGTTCGTCGGTGTCCACCTCGGCTTCGGCGGTGTTCACACCACCGGCGGCTTCGAGTCGTGAAACCGCAGCCACATCGGAAGGATCGACCAGCCAGTAGCGCGTGGGCATTGGTGTTCCGTCGTGCAGAAATGGGGCGTTGCGTACCACGCGCGGGGAGCCGTCGGGCTGTCGCACCACCACGCTGAAATCACCCTGTGGGCGACGACCGAGCAGTGCCGCGACCTGCTCGATGTCGAGCGTAGTCGCCGATTCAGCGGAAGATGACAAGGGCGGCCACCACTGCAGCCACTACCAGCGCAACCGGAACGAGGCGTTTCACGATGGTGCTTCCTGCGGTGTCGAGAAGGTCGAGCGGTGCAACGTCGTGCGTCTGTTCGATCTTGCGAACACCGGGTGTTGGTGGTGCAGTTTCCACTGCCGTGTCCATTGCACTCGAATCCGACGCCGAGGGAGTGGTGCTGTTTGACGCGGTGACTGGTTGCGATGCAATCAGCGAGTTGAGATTGTCGACGAACTGCAGCAGAAGCTTGTCGCTCACGTCGGCCAAAGCACCGCGACCGAATTGCGCCACCTTGCCGGAGATGTTGAGTTGCGTATCCACCGTGCATTTGGCGCTGGTGTCGGTGACGGGGTCGAGTCGCGCGGTAATGGTGGCCGACGCATTGCCCTTGCCCGTTGTGTCACGACCCTCGGCCTTCAACGACGCCAGGAAGTTGGCGTCGTCACGCGACACGAACGAGGCCTGACCCTTGAACTGCGCGAGAATCGGCCCCACCTTCACCTTCACTTGACCGCGGTAGATCTCACCTTCCACCTCGGTGAGCTGGGCACCCGGGAGACACGGCGCCAATCGTTCCAGGTCGGTGAGTATCCGCCAGGCATCGCTCGCCGGAACGGGAACCGTGAATTCGTGGTGGAGATCCATCAGTACTCACCTCGATTCGCCAAGTCGTGTTGCCACCGTGCCACATCGTCGGCGGTATCGATGTCGTCGGCGTTACCTTCGCAGGCTACTTCCGTCACCAAATCGGAGCGAACTCGTATGAGTGTTCGGGCACCCTCGTCGCCTTCGTGGGGGAGTTGGTCCCACAACTCGGCGTGGATGCGCACGGGGTTGCGTCGAACGCCGTGATAGGTGGCCACGGCGATCGGAGCGTTGGTGTCGGCAAGTCGTCTCCATGCATTCGCCGTCACCCCGGGTTGATCGCCGAGACCCACCACCACGCCGCCAAGTTCGCGTTGCCGTGCGACGTCGAGGCCCACCTGCAGCGATGACGCCATACCGGACTGCCAGTGAGCATTGTGCGCGACGATGACCTCCGGTGTGCCCGGCAGGGGTGATGTGAGCACGTCGTCGAGGGCCACCGCGCCGGTCACCACGATGATGGGGGACACACCACTGGCTGCCACCGCCTCCAGTACGTGGCGAACGACGGGCTTTCCCGCAAGCAGGGCGAGCAGTTTGTGTGTGGTACCGACATAGCGACTTCCACCCCCCGCAGCGAGCACTAGGGCCCCGCAGGAGGCGCTGGAAGGCGACACGCTCGACGTCATGAGGCACTCGACACAGCAGTCACGAAATCAGCCTCCCACAACGGTTTCGGGTCGTTCACAAGCCCACGAATTATTACAGTTCCGTTACAGGCAGGGGTAGGATGGGGGTACTTCATCCACCCAACCAGTGGCGCACCCCCTGCGTCACCCGGAGGCCTCGATGTCCCCCAAAAACCTCGGTCGAATGCCCTTGTCACTATCGAGCCACAAATTACGAACGTGCGTTCGCTCTCTGGTTGCTGCGGCGCTCATGGTGGCTTTCCTTGTCGTGGTGAGTGCACCATCGCCGGCACGGGCCATCCCGGTGGCCGAGCGCACGGCTGCGTTCATTGCGTCCACGTCGCGCCACATCGCCCTGGAACTTCGCCGAAGCCACAACGTGCCCGAAGTGGAACGACAGGGAGTCGCCGAACGCCAGATCAACGAGGTGGCGAGTTTGGTGGCGTACCTGCTCGACGCCGATGCCAACCAACTGCGCACGGTGTGGACCGCTGCACCCATGCCGCGCAAGATTGCGCTCTTTAGTGCGCTCAGTCAGGTGGGGGTGCCGTACCGCACCAATGCCGATGCGCCGTTCATTGCGCTGGACTGTTCCGCGCTCACCAAGTTTGCGTGGGCGCAGGCCGGTGTTCCGATCGAACGGGGCTCGCAATACCAATACGCACAAGCAGAGCGGGTGATGCGTGACGAGGTGCAGGTGGGCGATCTGGTGTGGTATCCGGGACACATCATGTTTTCACTCGGCGTTCCCGAGTTGATCGTGCATGCGCGATCCGGACAGCGTTCGGTGGAAATTCATCGAATCGACTCCACCCGACTTCCGTGGATGCGCTGGGTCAGCCCACTTCGGTAGGCGACCGTCGTTCCGCGCGTGGCCAATGGCCGTCATTCGCCACTTGGCGACCGTCGTCGCTCGGCGTTTGCTAGTGAATTGCGCCGGTGGTCGCTGACAACGACTGCGCGGTACGGCCGGTGCGGCGCGCGATGATCTCACCACAGATGGAGATTGCCGTTTCCTCCGGAGTGCGCGCGCCGATGTCCAGACCAATCGGCGACATCACACGACCCAACTCGTCCGAGTGCAACCCAACTTCGGCCAGGCGTTCCATCCGCTTGGCGTGCGTCTTGCGGCTTCCCATCACACCGATGTAACCCACCTTGGTGCGCAAGGCGCCCTGGATGGCTGGGACGTCGAACTTCGGGTCGTGGGTGAGGATGCACACCGCGTCGCGCGGTCCGAGGTGATTGCCGTGGGTGAGGAACACCTCATCGGGCCATGCCACCATGATGTCGTCTGCCATGGGGAATCGTCGTGCAGTGGCGAACACCTTGCGCGCATCGCACACGGTGACTCGGTAACCCAACAACTTCGCCGCACGGGCGAGCGCACTGGTGAAATCCACGGCACCGAAGATCACCATGTGCGGTGGTGGCGCGAACGACTCGATGAATACCCGAACGGTGGGTGAGTCCACCAGATCCTCCGGCGTGGTTTGACCCTGCGGGCCGTAGTGACGGGTACTCGTGCGACCCGCCTCCAATTCGCCGAGCGTGTCGCGTGCCGCAACACGGGTGAGTTCGTCGTTTCCCAGTCCACCAAGCACCGGTTCACCCGGTGACACCAACATGGTGGCTCCAGCGTGCGGTCCGTCGATCACCACTGCAAGTGCGGTGGGAGTGTGCGCGCGCAATCGCCGCGCAAGTTCGTCGTAGAGCGACATCACCGTTGCGCCACCACATTCTCGAACGCGGTTAGCGTCGCGGAATTCACCACGTGAGCTCCTGCAGGAAGAGGTGAATCGTGCCGCCACAGGTGAGTCCCACCGCGAACGCCTCGTCGTCGGAGTAGCCGAACGTCACCACTTTTGCGTCGGAGTTGGCGCGCAACATCTCGAGCGCTTCCGCAACCACTGCACCCTCCACGCAGCCGCCACTGACGGAACCAACGACTTCCCCCTCTTCGTTCACCGCCATCGCGGCACCGGGATCGCGTGGACCCGAGCCCTCGATACCTACCACCCGCCCCAGCACGCAGCGCTTTCCTGCTGCACGCCAACGGTCGAGATCGTCGAGGAGTTCACGCATGAAGGGCACCTGCTACACGACCACCTTCGTCGTGGATCACCGCGGCGAGGTGTTCGAGCGCTTCCAGCGAGTGTCCCTCGACGAATGCATCCACGTGGGGGAGTGCGGCCGCCATACCGCGGGCCAGCGGCGCATAGCCGGGGGTGACCTTCAGCGGATTCACCCACACCACACGATGTGCAACCCTGCTCAGGCGCTGCATCTGTTCGCCGAGTACGTCGGGGTTGCCGCGATCCCATCCATCGGACAGCACCACGACGATGGCTCCACGCGCCAACCCGCGAACCCCCCAACGGTCGTTGAACATCCGTAGGCATTCACCGATGCGTGTGCCGCCGCTCCAGTCCGCCACCTGTTGCGAGGTGCGTGCCAACGCCTTGTCGGGGTCGCGATGCGAAAGTTCCCGTGTGATGCGCGTCAAGCGCGTACCCAGCGTGAACGCCTCCACGCGCTGACGCCCCACCATTGCCGCGTGCATGAAGCGAAGGAATGCCCGCGCGTAGGGCTCCATCGACCCGGACACGTCGAGCAGCACCACCAAGCGGCGCATACGCTCGCTCGGGGCGCGCCACTGTCGGCGTACTGGTTCGCCGAGGTGCGCGAACGACGATCGCACGGTGCGCCGTACGTCGACCTGTGCTCGACGCGAGCGACTGTGGCGAAGTCGCAACGATCGACGAGGCGAGCCGACGAAGCGCAGGCGTTGCATCAGCCGTTGTGCCTCGGCGAGCTCCGAGTCGGAGTAGGTGGCGAAGTCCTTCTTGCTCAGTGTTTCCACTGCCGAAAACCGAAGGGAGACGGAGTCGTCGCTACGTTCCGTCGAGTCGTCACCCTCTGCGTCGTCGGAGTCCGCCGCGAGCGACACCGTTTCCTCGGCGATGTGGTGGGGATCTTCGCCGGCGCTGATGCGGTCCCAGAACACGGCGAAGGCAACGTTGAAGGCCTCGCGATCCTCCGGACGACGAACCATGGCAGTGTGCGCGGCCCAGTACACACGGTTGCGGTCGGTGATGCCGACGGCGTCGAGACACTGCACGAACGTGACGACGGAGTCGAGCGGCACTCGGAGGCCGGCGCCGCGCAATACGCGCCCGAAGGCAACGGCCATACGCTCGGCGGTCATCCGTTCAGCGCACCACGCTCGAATGCATGCTTGATGAGGTCGGCGAAGCCGTGTTCGGTGACACGCTCGTGGTCTTCGCGGTACTTCAGCACCGTGCCGAGCGTCGAGCGCACGACGGCCTCGTCCAGTTGAGTGACACCGAGCGTGCCCAAGGCGGTGGCCCAGTCGATGGTTTCGGCGACACCCGGTGGCTTGTACAGGTGCAACGAACGCAGACGTTCCACGGCGCCGGCCACTTGTCGGGCCAAGCGCTCGTGCACCTGCGGCACGCGCAACCGAACGATGTCCACCTCGCGCTCGAATCCAGGATGTTCCACCCAGTGGTACAGGCACCGACGCTTCAACGCGTCGTGCACATCGCGTGTTCGGTTGGATGTGAGAACGACCAATGGAACTTCCGTGGCGCGAAACGTGCCAACTTCGGGCACCGTGATCTGGAAGTCTGACAGCACCTCCAACAGGTACGCCTCGAACTCGTCGTCGGCGCGGTCGATTTCGTCGATCAACAACACCGGGGCCACGCCGTTGCGCGGTTCGATTGCTCGTAGCAATGCTCGACGAATGAGGAAGCGCTCGTCGTACAACTCGTTCTCCAACTTCTCGGTTGCCTTGCCTGCTGCTTCGCCGCTCGCTTCGGCGGCGCGCAAGTGCAGCAGTTGTCGCGAGTAGTCCCAGTCGTACACCGCCTGACTGGCGTCGATGCCCTCGTAGCACTGCAGGCGAATCAACTCGCTGCCGCGCACCGTGGCCAGTACCTTGGCGAGTTCGGTCTTGCCCACGCCCGCTTCACCCTCGAGCAGCAGCGGCCGTTTGAGTGACAGGGCCAGGAACACCGCCGTGGCGAGGCCCTCGTCGGCGAGATATCCCGCGCCCTGCAATGCTTCTCGCACGTGCTGGACCGAGCCGAGGGATGCGCGCGGTGCCACCATGTCCTTGAGCCTAGGAAGACGGCCAGCCCGTGCCCTGACCGGTGCTCGGGTACGGTGAGTTCCCGATGGACCTCGGCATCAACGGTCGAACTGCCGCAGTGGCTGCGGCAACCGCCGGGCTCGGTTTTGCATCAGCCAAGGCGCTGGTTGACGCCGGCGTGAAGGTGGCCATCTGTGGACGAACCACCAATCGCGTGAGCGAGGCCGTAGCTGCGCTGGGGGACAACGCCATCGGTATCGAGTGCGACGTGTCCACCGCGGGTGGCGCGGCAATGTTCGTGGAGATGGCTCGTGACCGACTCGGTCACATCGACGTGTTGGTCGCCAATGGCGGTGGACCCAAGCCAGGCAATTTCGCCTCGCTCACCGTCGACGACTATCTGCCGGCTCTGCAACAGAGTTTGTTGTCGGTGGTGGCAATGTGCCAAGCCGCGGTTCCCGCCATGCGTGACCGCAGGTGGGGCAGGGTGGTGGCGATCACCTCGCTGTCGGTTCGGCAACCGATCGCCAACTTGATGTTGTCCAACACGGCACGCGCAGGCGTTACGGGTTTCCTCAAGACGCTGGCACGCGAGGTGGCCGGCGACGGGGTGACGGTCAACTCGGTGCAGCCGGGGATACATGCAACGGATCGAATCAACCAGTTGTACGGCTCGACACCGGATGCCACGCAACTCGGTATCCCCGCCGGCGTCATTGGCGATCCGGCCGACTTCGGTCGAATCGTGGCGTTCTTGTGCAGCGAATCGGCACGATTCATCACCGGCGCCCATCTGCCGGTCGATGGCGGCAGTTACGCCGGCTTGCTGTAATTGCGCGGAGCGACTACTTCGACGCTTCCTCCAGCGCGCGACGTACCAGCACCTTTGCCAAGTGTGTGCGGTATTCCACGCTGGCATTCAAATCGCCCTGAGGTTCAGCGTCGTCGGCAGCGTGGCTTGCAGCATCCGCAATCGAAGCGCCGCTCGACAAGGCCGAACTCACCGCCGATGCGAGTACGGGCGTGGAGCCCATGTTCACCAATGCCACGCCGCTGGTGCCGTTGTTGCGCCACGCAGCCACACCGACGATGGCCCAGTCCTGCGCGCGTCGGTTGAACTTCTGAAAGCTCCAACCGGCACCGTTCATCTTGGGCACCTTGATTTCCACCAGCATTTCGTCGGCGGCAAGCGCACTTTCGAGGAAGCCCTTGTAGAAGTCCCTCGCGGCGATGTCTCGTTTGCCCTTCGGGCCTTGCACCACGTACGTGGCGCCGAGCGCGAGGGTTGTTGCCGGCAAGTCGCTGGCCGGGTCGGCGTGGGCGATGGAGCCTCCGATGGTGCCGCGGTGTCGTACTTGTGCATCACCCACATGACTCGCCGCGTGGGCGAGAAGCGGCGCGTGTTGGGCGAGTACCGGTGACTTCTCAACGTCCATGTGGCGCGTGAGTGCACCGATGGCCACGTGGTCGCCGGCATCCTTCACGTACGACAAGTCCTTCACGCGACCGATGTCCACCAACACCGTGGGCTGCGCAAGACGCAGTTTCATCAGTGGAATGAGGCTGTGACCACCCGCCAAGAACTTGGCTTCGTCACCGTATTGTCCGATGAGCGAGATCGCCTCTTCCGCGGAACCGGCCCGCTTGTAGTCGAATGCTGCGGGAATCATTGGTTGCCTCCTTGGGCGGCTTGGATTGCTTTCCACACGTTGTTGGGCGAGGCCGGCATGTCCAATTTGGTGATGCCAAGCCCCGACAACGCGTCGATCACCGCGTTCATCACCGCCGACGCCGCACCGATGGTGCCGGCTTCGCCGATGCCCTTCACACCGAGCTGGTTCGTGGTCGACGGTGTGACGGTGAAGTCGGTGGTGATGGGTGGAACGTCACAGGCCGCCGGAACCAGATATTCCGCCAGGTTCGACGTTTTCAGGTTTCCGTCCTCGTCGTACACCGCTTCCTCGTACAGTGCCTGCGCCATGCCTTGCACCACGCCGCCGTGCACCTGACCTTCGACGATCAACGGATTGATTTGGTTCCCGCAATCGTCGACCGCCACGTACTTCAGCACGTCGACCTTGCCGGTTTCGGTGTCGACTTCCACCACGCAGACGTGGGTTCCGAATGGCCACGAAAAATTCTTCGGATCGTGGGTGTACTGTGCCTCGAGATTCGGCTCCACTCCATCGGGCAGGTTGTGCGCGGTGAACGCGGCGAAGGCGATTGCCGCGATGGGTACCGCCTTGTCGGGTGAACCCTTCACGCTGAACGTTCCCTTCTCGAACTGCAGGTCCTCCGCGGCGCACTCCAGCTGGTGGGCGGCGATGAGTCGCGCTTTGTCGATTACCTTGTCGCACGCACCGGCGATGGCCACACCGCCGACCGCGAGCGAACGCGAGCCGTACGTGTCGAGGCCGAGCGGGGCGATTGCGGTGTCGCTGTGGAGCACGTCGACGTCCTCCGGTGCAACCCCCAACTTCTCCGCGGCAATCATCGCCCACGACGTTTCGTGGCCCTGTCCGTGCGGCGACGTTCCGGTCACGACCTGCACCTTGGACGTTGGCAGCACGCGAACCGTCGCGGATTCCCAACCACCGGCGCCGTAGTTGAGTGATGCAAGTACGCGAGACGGTGCCAAGCCGCACATCTCGAAGTAGGACGTCATTCCGACACCCAGACGCTTGCGAGCACCGGGTACGTTCTGTGTCGCTTGCACCTTACGTAGGGCGACGTAGTCGGCGTGTTGCATCGCCTTCTCGGCGGCGGCCAAGTGGTCGCCGGAGTCGTAGTTGAGGCCATGGAACGCCGTGTACCCCGTGGGGTTACCGCTGGCATCGTAGAACTGTTCCTTCTTGATGTAGTTGCGCTTGCGCAGTTCGTACGGATCGATGCCCATGGTGCGAGCGAGCGCGTCCATCGCCACCTCGATTGCGTACGTGGCTTCGGGTCGCCCCGCTCCGCGGTAGGCGTCGGTGGGGGTCATGGTGGTGAACACCGAGGTGCACGAGAAGTCGTACGCCTGGGGTAGGTCGTACACACCCGCATAGAGGAACGCACCGAGCAACGGAACACCAGGGGTCACCAGCTGCAGGTAGGCACCCATGTCGCCAATCAGGCGAACCCGCACGGCGGTGAGTCTGCCGTCCTTGTCGGCGGCGAGTTCGATGTTCTGAATTTGTCCGCGACCATGGATGGTGGCCTGGGTGTTTTCCGAGCGTTCTTCCACCCAGCGCACTGGTGCGCCGTGTTTGCGGGCGAGCGCCACGCACAGCAACTCTTCTGCGTAGACGTCGAGTTTCGAACCGAATCCACCACCGACCGACGGGGCCACCACGCGCATCTGGTGCTCGGGAATACCGAGTGTGATGGCCGTCATCACCTTGAGGATGTGCGGTACTTGGGTGGCGGAATACAGCGTGACATCACCGCCGAAGGGTTGTGGTACCGCTGCAACGGCCCGCGGCTCCATCGCCATCGGGATGAGCCGTTGCTGAACGTAACGCTCGCTCACGGTGAACGCTGCGTTCTTGAACGCCTGCTCGACGGCACCCTCGGCGGATTCCACTTTCAAGTTCCAGGTGTACGAGGTGTTGGTGCCGATTGCGTCGTGGATGACCACGCGGTCGCTCAGAGCATCCTCCAGATCGATTACCGCGGGCAACGGCTCGTACACCACGTCGATGGCATCGAGCGCGTCGCGCGACGCGGTTTCGCTTGTGGCGAGCACTGCCGCCACACCATCGCCGACGTAGCAGGCCTTGTCGACCGCGAGCGGATAGTGCGCGGGATTCTTCATGTCGGGTGTCACCGGCCATGCGCACGGCATGGGCGCCGCCCAGGTGGACTGCAAGTCCTTGCCGGTGTACACCGCAACCACACCCGGCATCGAAGCGGCATCGGAAACGTCGATGCTCTTTATGCGTGCGTGTGCGTACGGCGAACGAAGTACCGCAAGGTGAAGTGCTCCCGGGATGGCGAGGTCGTTCACGAACTTGGCCTCGCCCGTCAGCAACGCCGGGTCTTCCCGACGCAACATTCGCTGGCCGATCACGTTGTTGGTGCGCTCTTCGGTGATGCTCATGGCTTCCTCCTACTTGTTTGCTGCCGCGAGAACTGACTTCACGATGTTGTGGTACCCCGTGCATCGGCAGAGGTTGCCTTCCAATCCGAGACGAACTTCCTCCTCGGATGGTTTGGGGTTCTCGTTGAGCAACCCGATCGCGGCCATCACCATGCCGGGGGTGCAGTAGCCGCACTGGAGTCCGTGGTTTTCCATGAACGCCTTCTGCATCGGATGCATCTCGCCGTTCTTGGTGAGCCCTTCGATTGTGGTGACGGTTCCGCCGTCTGCTTGCGCAGCCAGAATCGTGCAGCTCTTCACGGCTTCACCGTCGAGATGCACCGTGCACGCACCACAGCTCGACGTGTCGCACCCGATGTTGGTACCCGTGAGATGTGCATGTTCGCGGATGTAGTGAACGAGCAACGTGCGCGGTTCTACATCGTGCGATTGTGTCGTGCCATTGATGGTGATGGATACCTTCATCTGGTTCCTCCCTGGTGTGTGACGGGGTTCACGCGAGAACTCCTAGTGCGCAGTATTGCCCCACGGGGGGTCGGCTGGCAAATCCTGGTCGAATCCGCCGTTTACGTCAGTCCCGACGGCGGGTTGCGGACCGTGGGGCCGTGGGCCATGTCGCCGCGGGCCGCGGGGTCGTGGGCCGCGGGGTCGTGGGCCGCGGGTAGTGGGGTCACGGGGCCAGCCACGACCGGCGCCGCCGGGCGCGGCTGACCTCGATCTAGTTCGAGAGTTTTCGTAGCTGGCGCAGTGCAAAACCCAGGCTCAACCCACCCATCACCACGATGGCCACGATGCCACCCCACACGGCGTTGAACGACAGATGATCGGCGTTCGATTCGTTCACCAGGCCCACGCGCGCCAAGCGCAGGATGTTGGTTGCGGGGTTGATCCTTGCCACCGTGTGCAACCAACCGTCCATCACGTTGAGCGGCACCTGCGCCGACGACAAGAACATCACCAGGAAGATCGAGAGCTGCATGATCGCGGCCCCGCGCATGTCCTTGAAGATGAACGCCAATCCCAACCCCCAGCCGGCTCCGATGGTGGAGAGTCCGAGTGCGGCAGCGTACAGACACAAGATTCCGAGCACGCCGCCGGTGAAGCGTGCGCCGAGCGCAATACCGATGACGATCACGATGGTGGTCATCATCACCACCCGCACGAGCGTGCCCGTCAATGGTCCTAGCACCAACGACAAGCGCGACGTTGGCGTCATGCGAAGTCGGTCGTAGAAGCCGGTTTCGATGTCGCGAATTGCGGTGAACCCAAGCCCCACGCCGGCGAACGCGGAGCCCATCATGATTCCCAGCGGCATGTACCAGTTGATGGAGCGATCGGTCGGAAAGCCCGGAATCTTCGTCACCGCAAAGAAGGTTCCGGCGAACACCACCATGTTGAAGATGGGCATGGCGAGAGCGGGGAAGAATGCCGATGGAAGTCGACGAATGTTGCGGATGCTTCGCGTCGCCAGGATGCCGACGCTTCGACTGGTGCTCATCGTGCGGCCAATCGAACCGAGAGTTGCCGAAGCGCGAGCATGGTGGTGAGCACGGCGATACCCACGGGAATCACCAGCGTCTGGGTCATGGCAATGAGCGATACGCCATCGATGGACAACGATCGTTGACCCTCCACCATGTACGAGATGGGGTTGAAGTCGGCAATGCGACGGTACGCACCGCTCATGGTTTCTCGCGGAAAGAACGCACTCGAAAGAAACAACAGGATGAACAACACGGGAAACGTGCCCTGCACGGCCTCGGCCGAACCGGTCTTCAGTGCCACCACCGACATGAGTGCACCAACGGCGAACGCAGTGACGAACCCGGCTACGACGATTGACACATAGCCGAGCAACCCAGCCTGGACCGTGACGCCGAAAGGAAGGAGGGCCAGGAGGAAGATGAGTGCTTGCATTCCGCCGAACAGGGAACTGCCCGCCAATCGCCCGAACAAGATCGACGTACGCGACGTTGGTGCCGCCAGCAGACGGTCGAAGAATCCATCCTGAATATCGGTGGCCAGTGCTGCCGCACCGGTAACGGAGCCAAAGAGCACACCTTGCGTCACCGTGCCGGCCAACGTGAACTGGAGGTACGAGTCGACCTTCGGAAATCCGGGCAGGCTGATCGCTCGACTGAACGACGATGACCCCAGTGCCGCAAAGAACAGCGGGAAGATCAGCGACGGTCCGACGAGGGCGGGCTGACGGAAGATCGCCAACGTCGAGCGCCGTGACAATGCGACGAGTTGTCGCACCACGTCAGCGGGCTTGCGGCGCATTGTCGGCCCCTTCGAGACGGTAACCCGTCGCCTCGGCAAACACGTCGTCGAGGCTCGGTTGGTTGAGCTCGAGGTGCTCGACCACGATGTTGGCTTCGTCGAGTGCGCGCACCACTTCGGCGACGCGTTCGGCGCCACCACGCAGGCCCACACCAAGGGTGCCCTCTGCCGTGGGTCGCATTTCGCCGAATCGTGCCAGGACTCCGGACGCCGCGTCGGAATGTTCGCGCGACACGTTGATGAGCAGGGTCGGGTCGCCCACCGTTCGCTTCAAGTCACTGGGCTTCCCTTCGCGAACGATCTTGCCGTGGTCGATGATGGCGATGCGATCCGCCAGCTGGTCGGCCTCCTCCAGGTACTGCGTGGTCAACATCACCGTGGTGCCCTCGCGATTGAGGCGTCGCACCTCCTCCCACAGCGTGAGTCGACTCATGGGGTCGAGGCCGGTGGTGGGTTCGTCCAGGAACAACACGGCAGGTTGATGGATGAGCGAGAGTGCAAGGTCGAGGCGTCGGCGCATACCGCCCGAGTAGGTGGACACGCGTCGATCGGCGGCGGCCGTGAGTCCGACCCGCTCCAAGAGTTCGCTTGCGCGCTCCTTCATCTTGTTCGACGCAATGCCGTAGAGCACGGCCTGCAACTCGAGCAACTCGTTGCCGGTCATGAGCGGGTCGATTGCGGCATCCTGCAACGCCACGCCGATGTTGCGACGTACCTCGTCGGCCTGCTTCACCACGTCGAAGCCCGCGACGCGGGCGGTTCCACTGGTGGGACGCAACAACGTGGTGAGCATGCGTACCGCGGTGCTCTTGCCCGCACCGTTGGGACCGAGAAAACCGAATATTTCACCCTGGTTGACCGTGAGGTCGATACCGTCCACGGCCTTGACGTCGCCGAAGTGGCGGGCGAGTTGTTCTGCGATTATTGGGGCACTGTTCACCCGAACAGTCTTACTGATTGATGGCTCGCCAGACGCGTTCGGGAGTGGTCGGCATGTCGATGTGACGAACGCCCAGATGGCTCACTGCATCCACCACCGCCGATTGCACGGCCGGAGTGGATCCGATGGTCCCGGATTCGCCGACACCCTTTGCACCGAGGGGGTTGCGCGGTGTCGGTGTTTCCATCGGCACCAACTCGATTCGCGGAGCCTCGACCGCGGAGATGAATGCATACTCCGCCAGGTTGCCCGTCTTGGGGTTTCCGTCCTCGTCGTACACGAACTCCTCGAGCAGTGCTTGGGCGGAACCCTGCGCGATTCCTCCGTGAATCTGACCCTCGAGCAGCAGCGGATTCAACACCGTGCCGGCATCGTCACACGCCACCTGCTTGAGGTGCGTCACCTTGCCCGTTTCCGTATCCACTTCCACCACCGCAACGTGGGCTCCGAACGGAAACGTGGCGCCGCCCGAGGTGAATCGATCGGAAATCGCCAAGCCACCCTCGGCTGCGCGGCGTGTCGCGAGCTCGGCCCACGTCACCGCTACTGCCGGTGTTCCCGCAACGTGGAATGCACCGCGGGAGGTATCGAGCACCACGTCGGCCTCGGCTGCTTCGAGCATCGAGGCGGCGACCGATCGGGCGAGCTCCACCAGTTTTTGTGCGGTTTGATGCACGGCCGCACCACCGAGTTGCAGCGACCTCGATCCGTAGGTACCGAGACCGTCGGGAATGATGTCGGTGTCGCCCCACACCACGTCGATCTTGTCCATCGGAATGCCCGTGTGTTCCGACGCAATCATCGACCATGCCGTGACGTGGCCCTGGCCGTGCGGGGAGGTGCCGGTGTAGACGATGGCCCGTCCGTCGGGGAGTACCTCGATTCGTGCGTCTTCGTGGTTGGTACCACCGCTGGTGATCTCCACGTACACGCTCACGCCGATGCCGAGTTGATGCCGATCGCCGCGCTGTCGTCGTGTCGCCTGTTCCGTGCGCAACTCCGAGTATTTCGACGCATCGAGCACCTTGTCGAGGGCAACTTCGTAGTCGCCGACGTCGTATGCCTGTCCGATCGCCGTGGTGTGTGGTTCCATGAAGCGGGGAATCAGGTTCTTGCGACGCACCTCCGCGGCATCCATGCCGATCTCCGCGGCGAACATGTCCATTGCCCGCTCGATTGCGGCAGTGGCCTCGGGTCGACCCGCACCCCGGTAGGCCACGATCGGGGTGGTGTTGGTGACCACCGACTTGGTACGACACTCGATCCTCGGGATTGCATACACACCACTACTCATCGGACGAGTACAGGCGGGGGCCAGAACGGCACCAACGTCGACGAACGCACCGGAGTCTTGAATGGCTTCCAGTCGGTAGGCGAGTACCTTTCCGTCACGGGTACCACCGATGGTGACGTATTGCAGTTGCGCACGCCCGTGTCCGAGCGAGAGCATCGACTCGCTGCGGGTTTCGCGCCATCGCAACGGACGACCGACCGCTTGCGCAACGCGACCGAGCACGATCTCCTCGGGGTAGGCCGATATCTTCGCACCGAAGCCACCTCCGACATCCGGGGTCATCACCCGAACGTTGCTGGAGGCGTCGCTCTTGTTGATCTGGTCGCGCACGCCCTGTGCATGCTGCGTGGAGATCCATTGATACAGACGTCCGTCAACCCAGGCCACCGCCGAGCCGCGCACCTCGAGTGGACACGGCGCCAAACGCTGGTTCACGAACCTGCCCTTCACCACCACGTCGCAGTCGGAAAAGAAGTCGTCGCCGGTCACGTCGGGCATTCCCCACACGGTCGAGTCGACGGCAACGTTGCTTCCGGCCGCGGGATAGAGGAGCGTGGTCGAGGCCATCGCCTGCTCGAGATCCACCAGCACCTCGAGGGGCTCGTAGTCGATCACCACGAGGTCGGCGGCATCCTCTCCTTGGTTTGCCTGTTCGGTGACGATGACGGCAACGGGTTCACCCACGTAGCGAACCCGGTCGCTGGCCAGCAATGTTCGGGCCACACCGGGGTTGTACGAGGATGCCTCGGGCAGCAAGTTGAGTGTCGCCGCAGTGTGGACGGCAATGACCCCGGGTGCCTCCAGCGCTGCGCTGACGTCGATGCCGTTGATGATTGCGTGCGCCAACTGCGAACGCACGAACGTTACGTGTGCTGCACCGTGGAGGAGCGGCTCGCTCTGCATGTCATCGACGTAGACGCCTCCCGTCGTGAGGAATTTCGGGTCTTCCTTGCGCAACACTCGGTTGCCGAGAATGCTTCCAGCCATCTCGCAAAGTTAGTGCAGTTCGCCTGGAGCGAACTTACGGTCGTAAGGGTTGTCGGACCTATGGTCGTAGCGGGTTGAACGTATCGAGATTTCCCTGCTCGACGCCGATGTTCTGTGATTCGCGAACCGAGACGATACCCGCAACCATGGTGTACGGCCAACGGTCAGGCAACGTGATGGGTGCCTCGGGCTGTGCCAGGAGGGGAATACGCCGTTCATTGGGCAGGAGATAACCGAGTTGTGAGCGAATCGCCTGTCGCACGCCCTCCGGAGCGGACAGGGCGTCGATTTCGTCCTGCAACGCGTCGTTGACCTCTTCGTACACCCCGTACTTGGTGGAGCGCATGTCGAGGAGGTCGCGCTGGTTCATCCAGGTGCGAATGGGCATCACGAGGAACGTGACGGTCAGCGCAACAAGCCCGACCAGGATGAACAAGGTGGTGAATGGTCGCAGCCGATTGGCGACCACCAGCGGAAAGTTCACCCCTCCATTGTGACGGCTCGGTCGTCGATATCGGTGGAATCCGCCGAGTCCGTGGGCTTCGTGGAATCAGGGATTTAGGGCGTTGCGACCGAGGAAGGTGGCGCGCGAGGCGAGTTCGGCTTCGATACGCAACAGGCGGTTGTACTTCGCCACGCGGTCACTTCGAGCCGGCGCGCCGGTTTTGATTTGACCGCAGTTGGTGGCCACCGCCAAGTCGGCGATGGTGGAGTCCTCGGTTTCGCCGCTGCGATGGCTCATCACGCTGGTGTATCCCTTGGTCGTTGCCAACTCGACGGTCGTGAGTGTCTCGGTGAGCGTCCCGATCTGGTTCACCTTCACCAGCACACTGTTGGCCACCTTGGTGTCGATGCCTCGTTGCAGCCGTTGGGCGTTGGTGACGAACAAGTCGTCGCCGACCAATTGCACCTTCCCACCGAGTGCGGCGGTGAGTCGTGCCCAACCATCCCAGTCGTTCTCGGCCATGGCATCCTCGATCGACACGATGGGGTAGCGATCCACGAGGGCGCCCCACCACTCGCAGAGTTGCTCCGCGGTCATGGTCTTGCCTTCACCCGTGAGGTGGTAGCTGCCGTTCTTGAACAGTTCGCTCATCGCAGGGTCGAGAGCGATGGCGATGTCCTTGCCCGCCGTGAAACCCGCGCGCTCCACCGCCTGCAACAACACCACGATTGCTTCTTCGTTGCTGGCGAGGTCGGGCGCAAAGCCACCTTCATCACCGACGGCGGTGCTGAGACCGCGTTCGCGCAGCACGCTCTTGAGTGCGTGGTAGGTCTCCACACCCCAACGCAAGGCCTCGCTGAATGAACCGGCACCAATCGGCATCACCATGAACTCCTGCAGGTCCACGTTGTTGTCGGCGTGCGCGCCACCGTTGAGCACGTTCATCATCGGTACGGGGAGCACGTGTGCGTCGGCCCCACCGATCGAGGCATAGAGAGGAGTGGCGGTTGCGCGGGCATGTGCGTGGGCCAGCGCCAAACTGGCACCCAAGATCGCATTGGCGCCGAGGCGCGCCTTGTTCGGGGTGCCGTCGAGGGCGATCATCGTCGCGTCGGCGCCGGATTGATCGGCCGAATCGCGTCCAACGAGGGCGCCACGTATCTCGCCGTTCACGTGCGCGACGGCCTTGGTAACGCCCTTGCCGGCGTAGCGAGTGCCGCCGTCGCGAAGTTCGACGGCTTCGTGTTCCCCGGTGGATGCCCCGGAGGGCACGATGGCGGTACCAACGGAACCATCTTCCAGATGTACGTCGACTTCGACGGTGGGATTGCCGCGAGAGTCGAGCACTTCGCGGCCGACCACATTCGAGATTTTCATGGCGCGCTCAGGCTAGTTGAGGAGGCGTCCACGTCATCCGAGTTGGCGTTTGGCGTCGTCGTCACCCGAGTTGGCGTTTGGCATCCTCCCAAAGCGAATCGAGTTGTTCGAGATTGCACGCGGCAAGGTCGATCCCGCGCTCTGCGGCAAGGCGTTGCACGCACGTGAAGCGCGTGACGAACTTGTCCGACGCCTCGCGCAGGGCCGTTTCGGCATCGAGACCCATCTTGCGTGCCACGTTCACCACGCTGAAGAGCACGTCGCCCAACTCCATGCGCACCGCCTCGGGGTCGCCGGTCGCGGCCGCGGCACGAAGTTCGCGGATTTCTTCGTCCAGTTTGTTGCCGGCGCCGTCGACGTCGGGCCAATCGAAGCCCACTTCCGCGGCGCGCTTCTGCAACTTCTGGGCGAGCGACAGTGATGGCGCGGCACGTGAGACTCCGGCGAAGAAGTCCGTCGCGTCGCCCGAGTTCGCATCCGCACGGTTCCTCTTCGACGCGCGCTCGGCTCGTTTGATCTCGTCCCAGGTGGTGACGACGTCACCGGCGGTCGTCGCCTCGACATCACCGAACACGTGTGGGTGACGGCGCACGAGTTTGTCGTGGGTGGCGCGAGCCACGTCGGCCAGGCTGAACCGCCCTTGTTGCTCGGCAATCGTGGAGTGAAACTCGATCTGGTACAGCAGGTCGCCCAATTCCTCGATGAGTGCGTCGTCGGTGGAAGGGTCATCCTCGTCCAGTGCATTCAGAGCGTCGACCACCTCGTAGGTCTCTTCGATGAGATATCGCACCAGCGAGGCGTGGGTCTGCTCGCGATCCCACGGGCATTGCTCGCGGAGCGTTCGGGCAAGTGAGTGCAAGCGTGCCATTTCGCCGGCGACCGGCTCGCCGAGTCGTGGAACGTACAACGAGGTGAGGTGATCCACCGCTACTCCGTGCGTGCGTTCGAGGCGGTCGAGAGCGTCCCACGTGGTTTCCACCACCTGCTCGTCGTCGAGACCGAGGTGGTGAAGGACCACCACACGTTCGTCGCCTCGGGCCGCATCGTGAGCGAGCTTGACCTGCGACAACACCCAGTCGGCATGACATTGCGCCACCAGGAATGGTCCGGCGTCGTTGGCTGCAGTCTCGGCGAAACGATGTGCATCGACGAGGCGGATGCCGGCATCGACCGGGTCTATTCCCAGTCGCAACCACGCGATGTCGAGGAAACTCACGGCAGCCAGCACCCGAACGTCGAGTCGTTCGTCGGCAAGGAGTCGACGTACGCCGTCCTCCAACACCCCAGGTGAACCCGGAACGGCATACAGCGCCGATCCGGATTGGAGGGCGGCTTGCGCCACTCGCGTGGCGATGGCTGCATACACCTGCGCAAAGGTGTCGTGTCGGTCGTATTCGTCGTCGAAGGACACGGCGTCACCAACGAGTGAACTACTCGGGTGCCGCCGAGTACGGATGAATCGAGTCGTCGATGACCGAATCGCCTCCAGCGTCTCTCGCGTCACCAGGTCCGCTGGGCCCGGCCCCAAACCGACGACGGTGACGACCGGACGCGACACGACGCGTTACGGAGCGACGACGCTGCCCGCGAGCGGATCCCATCGTCCGTATCGCGACGCAACGGAGACGTCGGCGTCTGCGAGCAAACCGAGCAACAGGAATTCACCGGCAGCCTCGGCAAGGTTCGCCGACACGCTCTCCGAAACTGCCGTGAACGGCCGAATGTAAATGACATGCCAGCCGAAGCTCGACTTCACTGGCCGAGTTGGCACGCCCGTACGAGCCGAGAGAGCACCCGCAACGAAATCGGGGTCGAATCCCGCTTGCCACTCGTTGATGCCGATGCATGGTCCGCTTCGACCTTCGAGCGTGCCGCCGGAGACGTCGGCATTCGGTTCCGTCGAATATTTTGCGGCAACCGCCGCAAACTGGTCGTCGGCGGGGCTGTTGCCGAGCTCGTCGCGGGCCGCATCGGCCGTGGCTTCGTCTTCCACCACGAGGTGACGAACGCACAACATGCCCAACGACTTCGGGTTGCTGCCGTATCGCTCCGCAATCACGCTCGGGGCGGGTGCTTGCACGCGGTTCAGCACCGATTGGGCTGCGTTGAGCTCGATGATTAACTCGCGCAGCGTGTCGGGCAAACCTTCCGCTCCCTGTTCGGCGAGTTGTTCTCGCACCGAGTCGAGGTCGTTCTGCGTGACTTCTTCACCGGAGGCCGAAATGACCTGGTTGATTGCCTCTGCGCGAATGAGCGATGTCAACAGGCTGCGCACGGTTTCGGTATCCACGACTCCGTTGTTGCTCTGGGCTTCACCGATGGTTACGAAGTCGGTGACGGTCTGCTCGAGATCGGCGCGGCGAATCTCCACACCGTTGATGGTTGCCGCACCGTCGGCGGTGCCACATGCGGTGAGTGCTAGGACCGCTACGACCGATGAAACGAGGCGGCGTGGCACCGCATCACCCTAGTTGTCGACGAATACGAGCGGCAGGACACGCAACAGGAACTCGACCGCGGTTTCGTCGCGCGGTACGTCCATCCGCAGGGTGAGAGCGTCACGGTCGTAGTTGCTCCTCGGCAAGACGGTGTCACAGCGACGTTCGTCGGCCTTGGAGAAGCGCACAGGGAAGAGTCGCACGCTGGCGTCTTGCACCACCACGCGGGTGAGGCGTGCCCGATGGCAGGCCACGCGGACGCTGCCGATTCGCAGAAGCGCCTCCGCCTGGGTGGGCAGCGGTCCGAAGCGGTCGGCCCACTCGTCGCGCAGCAATGCCAGTTCCTCGTCGTGGACGACGAGTGCAAGTTTTCGGTACGCGTCGAGGCGGAGTTCCTCGGAATCTACGTAGTCGTGGGGCAGGAACGCATCCACCACCATGTCGATCTTCAACTCGAGCGGTGTCTGGG
The DNA here is from genome assembly GCA_017856115.1 of Actinomycetota bacterium. GTDB lineage: Bacteria > Actinomycetota > Acidimicrobiia > Acidimicrobiales > Ilumatobacteraceae > F1-60-MAGs027. The sequence continues at coordinate 21,820 of JAFMFM010000015.1, forward strand.
GCGCCTCGCCCTTCATGTCGGCAACCGCCTCGCTCACCATTTGGCAGTACAGGTCGTAACCAACGGCGGTGATGCGACCACTTTGTTGCTCGCCGAGAAGACTGCCCGCACCGCGCAACTCCAGATCGCGGCGGGCGATCTTGTAACCACTTCCCAAGTCCGTGGATTCGCCGATGGTCTTCAGCCGCTCGTACGCAATCTCCGTGAGCACCTGATCGCGTGGATGGAACAAGAAGGCGTACGCCTGTTGTCCTGCGCGCCCCACACGGCCCCGCAGTTGGTGCAATTGGCCGAGGCCGAGACGATGTGCATCCTCCACGACGAGCGTGTTTACCGCAGGCATGTCGATGCCGCTCTCGATGATGGTCGTGCACACCAATACGTCGAACTTGCCGTCCCAGAAGTCGATGACGGTTCGTTCGAGAAGAGCTTCATCCATCTGACCATGGGCGAACGTGATTCGTGCCTCCGGCACCAGTCGACGCAACTCTTCGGCGCGCTCCTCGATGGTGTCGACCCGATTGTGGACCCAGAACACCTGCCCTTCGCGTAGCAACTCCCGGCGGATCGCCTCCGCGGCGACACGGTTGTCGTACGCCGTTACGTATGTGCGGATTGGTTGACGATCGGCCGGCGGCGTGTTGAGCAACGACATGTCACGGATGCCGACCAGGCTCATCTCCAACGTGCGGGGAATCGGGGTGGCCGACAACGTCAGAACGTCCACGTTGTTGCGCAGCATCTTGATGGACTCCTTGTGCTGTACGCCGAACCGCTGCTCTTCGTCGACCACCAGCAGTCCGAGGTTCTTGAATCGAATGTTTTCCTGCAGGAGTCGGTGCGTGCCGATCACCACGTCTACTTCTCCGGTGGCGAGTCCGGCGACGATCCGCTTGGCCTTGGTTGGAGCGACGAACCGCGAGAGCATCTCCACCCTCACGGGGTACGGCTTGAAGCGTTCGGCGAACGTACCCACGTGCTGGGATGCCAACAACGTCGTGGGAACGAGGATTGCAGCCTGCTTTCCGTCCTGGATGCACTTGAAGACGGCACGCAATGCGACCTCGGTCTTGCCGAACCCAACGTCACCGCACACCAAGCGGTCCATCGGACTGGCACTCTCCATGTCGTTCTTCACCGCGACGATGGCATCCATCTGGTCGGGGGTTTCCACGAACGGAAACGCGGCCTCCATTTCCGCCTGCCATGGCGAGTCGGGTGCAAATGCGTGGCCGACGGAGTGCAGCCGTCGCTGGTAGAGCACCACCAATTCCTGCGCAATGACTCGCAGTTCGTTGCGTACACGCTGCTTGGTGCGGGCGAAGTCGGCACCACCCATTCGATTGAGTGGCGGCGCATCGCCGCCCACGTATTGTCGAACGAAGTCGATCTGATCGCTGAGCACGAACAGGTTTCCGTCGGCGTAGCGAAGTTGCAGGAAGTCGCGTTCGACGCCGTCGAGTTTTCGGCGTGCCATGCCCTCGAACACGCCGATGCCGTGCACGTCGTGCACGATGTGATCGCCGGCTTTCAAGTCTTCGAACATGGTCGCCGCCCCGCGTCGCGCGTTTCGGCGACGACGAGTGACCCGTCGACCGGTGATTTCGGCCTCGGTGGCGACCATGAGTTGGGCCGTTGGCAGGACGAAGCCGTCGTGCAGTGCCTGAACAACGATCTCCACGGTGGTTGGTACGCCGAGCGCCGAGAGTTCGTTGCGAACCCGGGTGGCCGACTCCACGCTGTCGTAGGCCAACACGATTCGGTAGTCGAGAAGCAGCAGATCCTGCAAGCGTGACGCCAGCGCCTCCACCGTGTTCGCCGGAGCACCCCAGCGGCTCGCCACGACGTCGATTGCTCCGTCGGTGGGTTCACTCAAACCGGGAGAGACGACCGAAAGCAGCAACGGGGTGGTGGCTCGCGACAACATGGTGTCGACGTCCACGTGCAACCGTGGCATCTCGGCGTCAACGTCGAACGACCACGTCGACGCCAGGGCCTCCGCAACGGCACGTTCCTCCTTTTCCAGTTCGCGAGCTCGCGAGCGCAAGTACGCGGGGTCGCACACCACCAAACCGGATTGCTCGGGAAGCACGTCGAGCAGCGTGGTCTCGTCGTTCACCAACCACGCCAGCCAGTTCTCCATGCCATCGAATTCGCCATGGTGGGCGATGCGTTCCCACTGTTCGCGCCCCCATGGTTCGCTGGCCGTGAGTTGTTCGGCTCGCTCGGCGATTCGATCGTCGATCACCAATTCGCGTGCCGGGTACAGCACCACCTCCTCGAGTTCCCCGGTGCTGCGTTGGTCGCTCACCGAGAATTGCGACACTCGCTCGATCTCGTCACCCCAGAGCTCCACTCGCACTGGCGCGTCGTCGGTGGAGTTGTAGACATCGAAGATCGCACCACGATGTGCAAACTCCCCGCGGTGTTCGACGAGTTGTTCGCGCACGTACCCCCACTCCACGAGTGTTCGTGTGACTCTCTCCAGGTCGACACTCTCGCCACGACGCAACACGATGGGAGAGAACGTAAGCGCCGATGGACTGAGGCGTTGCAGCAGTGCGCGAATCGGTGCCACCACGATGCGTGGGATGGAGTCGTGGGTGCTGCGACCAGTCTCCGAAGTTGTCGAGTTGCTGCGAAGTTGTGCGAGCAACTTCATTCGCCGCCCCATCGTTTCGATGTCGGGGCTCACGCGTTCAAAGGGCAACGTTTCCCATGCGGGGAAGTAAGCGATTGGAACGTCGCAGTATGAAGCGAGGTCGTCGAACAACACCCGAGCTTGCGAGTCGGTCGGTAGCGCAACGACGATCGTGTCGTTGGGGCGCGTCCGGGCGAGGGCGGCCAACAGCACCGGACGAACATGGTCGGCCCAAGCCACCACGGTGCCGGCAGGAGCACCGATGCCGAGCGACCGCCCGTGGCTGGCGGTACGTTCCGCGAGCGCGCTCAATCGACCCGGTTGGTTCATGACACGACGGTATTCATCGCCGAAGGTGGTTCGCTGCCAACAGTCCGATTACTCGGCGTGGATTTGCTGCATGGCGGTGTCCACGCCGTGCTTCAGGATGATTTCCACTGCATCCGCGGCCCGTTGAACGGAGGCATCGAGCAGTTCTCGCTCGGGTCCCGGAATACGACCGAGAACGTGGTCGCCTCCGCGCTCCTTGCTCGGTGGCTTGCCCACTCCGATTCGCACACGCACGAAATCCTGGGACTTGAGGTGCTGGGTGATGGATCGAAGACCGTTGTGACCCGCGAGTCCGCCACCGACCTTCACCCGAACGACACCCGGAGGGAGGTCGAGTTCGTCGTGAACGATGACTACACGCTCAACTTCCGTCACCCCGTAACGGCGGGCGAGTGGCCCAACGGCTTGCCCCGAGTTGTTCACGTAGGTCATCGGTTTGGCCAGGAGGTAATGCAGAAACTCGCCGTGCACCTCGGCCACGAGTGCCTTGTCGCGCCCAGCCTTCAGCGTGACCGAGGCTCGTCGCGCGAGTTCATCAATCACTTCGAAGCCGACGTTGTGACGACTTCGCTCGTATTCACGTCCGGGGTTTCCCACTCCGACGATGAGCGCAGAAAACGGCGTGCCACGTCGGTCCGGTCGCGACGAGCGACCAAACAGGGCCATCGCGGCTTACCGCATCGCGACTTACTTGGTGGGCTTGCCGCCCGCGGCAGGTTTGCCACCTGCAGCCGGCTTGTCGGCATCGCCCGCGCCCGCGGCACCCTCGGCGGCACCTTCGGCAGGTGCCGCACCCTCGGCTGCGGCTTCGCCTTCGGCGGCCGCGGCAACCGGTGCCACTTCTTCCACCTTGGTGGTGACGACGGTGACCACCACGAATTCCGGATCTCCCACCACCGAGACACCTTCGGGCATGTTCAAATCGCCGAGTCGAACGACGCTGTCCATGGTCATGTTGGTGACATCGACCACGATTTCGTTCGGAATGTTGGCGGCGGTCGCGCGTACGTCGATGGAGGTGACGACGGGGTCGACGAGTCCGCCCTCGGAGAGCACCGCCTTGGCGACACCCTGTACGTGCAACGGCACGTGTACCGTGATGACTTCGGTGAGGCTGATCTGCTGGAAGTCGACGTGGCGCACGTTGCGCTTCACCGGATCGCGCTGCACTTCCTTGACGATCGCGGGGTAGGTGTCGTTTCCGACGTGCAACTCCAGCACGGTGTTGAGACCGGCCGGACCCGACAACGCAACGCGCAACTCCTTACGGTCGACCGAGACGGGGGTTGGGGTCATGCCGTGTCCGTACACGACGGCGGGGATCTGGTCTTGGGCGAGCAAGCGTCGGGCGGCGGCGCTGCCGAGCGGGCGGCCGAGGCTGGTTTTCAGTGCTGTTGGCATTTGGTCAGTCTATGGGCGTACTTTCCGCCAGCGTCAGGCGACGGTTTCGTCGGTGCGCCCCACGACGACCCGGTCAGGCGAGGTTCTCGCCGCCGAAGAGTTCGCTCACGCTGGTTTCCTCGAACACGGCTGCCAAGGCGTCGGCGATGATCTTGGCCACCGAGAGCACCTCGATGCGATCGATCCGCTTCTCCTTGGGGAGGGGAATCGTGTTGGTCAGCACCACACGGCTGATGGAGGATTTCTGCAGGCGCTCGATGGCCGGGTCGGACAGCACGCCGTGAGTGGCCATGGCCCACACCTCTTTTGCGCCGCGCGCCATGAGCAATTCGGCCGCCGAGGTGATGGTGCCGGCCGTGTCGATCATGTCGTCGGTGAGCACGCAGAGCCGACCCTCAACGTCGCCGATGACTTCTTTGGCGCTCGCGACGTTGACGGAGTTCTTCTCGCGGCGTTTGTAGACGAATGCGACGTCGGCACTCATGTCGGCCAGGTGTTGTGCGAAACGCTCGGCAACCTTCACGCGACCCGTGTCGGGAGAAACGATCACCACGCCTTCGCGCGCATTGTCACGCAGGTACTTTTCGAGTACCGGCATCGCGGTGAGGTGGTCGACCGGACCCTCGAAGAACCCCTGGATCTGTCCACTGTGCAAGTCCACCGACACCATTCGCTTCGAACCTGCGGCCTTGAACATGTCGGCCACCACGCGTGCGGTGATGGGCTCGCGGCCTGCAGCCTTGCGGTCCTGGCGCGCGTAACCATAGAACGGACATACCGCAGTCACCCGCTTCGCCGATGCTCGATATGCGGCATCGATCATGATGAGCTGCTCCATGATCGCATCGTTGATGCTGTAGCCGTTGTGTCCGTAATGGGATTGCATGATGAACACGTCGCCACCGCGGATACTCTCCCCGAATCGTGGTCGAATTTCGCCATTGGCGAACTCGATGACGTCGGCCTCTCCGAGCGAGATATTGAGATGACTTGCCACTTCGCGAGCGAGTTCGGGATGGGCACGACCGGTGTAGAGCACCATCCGTTTGGTGGTGACTTTGTCGATCGATTTGTTCACTTTGAGCCAGCATAGAACGCGAGGTGTCGGTCGCACCATTCGACACGGTTGGCAGATGGTGTCGGCGAGTTACTGCCACTGCGGATGGCCGTTCGTTGCAGGTTGCCGTCGCGGGAGTGTGGTTCCGGGGAGAGGATTCGAACCCCTATATTCGGGACCAAAACCCGATGTCCTGCCGTTGAACGACCCCGGAGTGAACCGATTGCACGGATGTGCGTACTTTCAGGGTAGCGTCGTGGCTCGCATGGGATCACTCGTCAAGCGTCGCCGTAAGCGAATGCGCAAGAAGAAGCACAAGAAGATGCTTCGTCGCACTCGTCACCAACGCAACAGCAAATAACGTCGTCGCTCGCCGCGCTAGCGGCTTCGTGTGGCAATGACCGTTGCCCCACTCAAGGCTTCGGCGATGTCGTGATGTCCTCGCAGGAACCACGTGGCACCACTTCCAGCCAGGATCGGTGCGACGCCAGCCGCCTCGCGAATGCGATCGCGCCAGACCGTCAGACGCGGCTCCACCACGAGTGCTGCGGCTTGCAGATCGTTCGCTCCGAGCGGGGCGTCGCTGGCGTCATATCGCGACGCGCCGTCCTGAGGCGCTTCACGTCCCAGTTCATCCCACGCGCGATACACCGCCGGGGTCGAGACATGCAGTGGTGGCACCACCAGCGTGATGTCGATCGGCTCTTCACTCCGTTGATGCGCCGAGAACGGCTCGACAATCTCGCCGATTCCGCGAACGCGTGCGCGACCACCGACCATGCAGAACGGAATGTCGGCACCGAGTCTCGATGCCGCCTCGAGGTCGGTGAAGCCGGCCCAGCGCAAAATGGCGGCGGCGTCGGCCGAGCCACCACCCAAACCGCCGCCGTTGGGGATGTGTTTTTGGATGTGTACGTGGGCAGTGCGGCCGACCAGGTTCATCGCTCGGGCGACCAAGTTGTCGGTGGTGGTTGGCACGCCCTCTGCGAATGGTCCACTCACGCTGAGGTGCAGTGGACCGGGGCCGACGGTCAGCGTGTCGTGCAGGGCCAGGGTGATCATTTCCGCATCGATCAGGTGGAAGCCATCGTTGCGTACCCCGACCACGTGCAGCGACAGCGTGAGTTTCGCCGGGGCTTCCAGCACTTCCACTCCCATGTCGACGCCCGCTTCGGCCCCTGAATTGGTCATGTTCTTGCCTGCTTGCGCGCAATGACCGCGAGCGTGAGTCGTGACCAATCGTCCAATGTCAACTGTTCCGCCCGCGCCTGCGGATCGACCCCGCTTGCCGTGAAGTCCTCGCCGGTTACTTCACCATCGAGGGCACGTCGCAGCATCTTTCGACGTGTTGCAAAACCTTGGCGTACGAGTGCGAACATTTCGACGAACGGCGCGGCTACCGCGGGAGTTTCGCGGCGAACGATTTCCACCAACGATGATGCAACTCGTGGTCGAGGTAGGAAGACCGCCGACGAAACCTCGCCGACGATGCGGGATGTTGCCCAGTAGTTCACTTTCACGCTCACCGCACCGAATGCATCACTGCCGGGTTGCGCCACGAATCGCTGTGCAACCTCCTTCTGAACCATCACCAACAAGCGTTTCACCTGTGGAACGTCGTCGAGCAGATCGGCAACGAGTGGCGTGGCCACGTTGTACGGCAGGTTTGCAACCACCGTCCAACTCGGTGCGGCCGAAAGGAGTGCCACCCAGTCGAGTTGCATCGCATCGTCGTGCACTACCCGAACGTTCGTCAATGTCCGCACGTTCTCGCGCAACACCTGCACGATCCCGGAGTCGATCTCCACGGCGAGTACCTGGGCGTTGGTTTCGGCGAGTGCCATGGTTAGGGCACCGAGTCCGGCGCCGATCTCCACCACGTGATGACTTGCGTCCACACCCGCGAGTGAGGCGATCCGACGAACCGTCTCGGGCTCGACCACGAAGTTCTGGCCGAATGCGCGGCGGGGGGCGAGGCCGTGCTGCTCGAGCAACTCGGCGGTTTGCGAACGAGTGAGTGTCACCAGGTGATGGATACGGGGATCGGCGCGTTCACCAGATCGGAGAGCTCCACGAACAATCGCGTGTGCAGCACCACGGTGATGTTCGCCGGAGTCGAGGGCATCATCACGTTGGAACACGCGATGGAACGGCCGTTGTTGAGGTTTTTCACCACGAGAGTGACCCCATACGGTGCCGACGGGGCATTGCACACGGTGTTCGGCGCCCCGTTGAAACTGCTGAACGTTGCCTGCCCGGTGAGTTTGGCGCTGTCGCCACTGGGGTAGGCGATCGGTGCGGTACCCGTTGGCGCAACACCCGCGGGTCCGGAGAGGAACACCGGTGCGAGGGCCTCGCTGGTCCCCGGCGAGGCGTCGATGCTCAACCCGGCGGCGGCAACGGTGGCCACTTCTGCTTGCGGCTCACCTCGGGTGAAGAACACCACCGCCGGCACCACCACGAGGGTGAGCAGCCCAACGAGCGTGACTCGCCGACGATCCGTTGCGCTGAGGAACATGGGGCAAGAAACGCTAGCGAGAGAGTCGTGGAAACGCCCTGTGGGCATTTTCCACCGTTATGCGTGCGATGTCGGACACCGACTCGTCGCGCACGTTCGCCAAACATTCGCCGACGAGTCGCACGTGCGCCGGCTCATTCTCCTTGCCTCGATGGGGTACCGGTGCAAGCCACGGTGCATCGGTCTCGGTGAGCAGTTTCTCGCTTGGGCAGAACTTTGCGGCGCGACGAATGTCGTCGGCCTTGTTGAACGTGACGATTCCAGAAAACGACAGCCATGCGCCACGCTCCACCGACTGGCGCGCTTCTGCTTCGTCACCCGTGAAGCAGTGGAACACCACACGATCGGGCATTCCTTCTCCGTCGAGAACGTCGAACGTGTCGGGCCATGCGTTTCGCGTGTGGATCACGAGCGTGAGGTCGTGCTGTTTGGCGAGTGCAATCTGCTGGGCGAATGCCTCGCGTTGCACGGTGCGCTCCGAATGGTCGTAGTAGAAGTCCAGCCCGCATTCGCCGATTGCCACGATCTTCTTCTCGTCGATCCCTGCAGAACCAAGCCCAGCGACGAACGGTGTGATCGTGTCGACACCGAGCTTCGCCTCGTGCGGGTGTAGACCAACCGTCGCCCACACGTTTTCGTGTCGCTGGGCGAGTGCGAGGGCCTGCGCGGTAGTGGTGGCATCGGTGCCGATGACGATCACCTTGTCGACGTCGTGTGCGTGTGCGTTGGCGATGGACGCGTCGGCACCCCCGGGGGTGCGCTCGTCGTACACGTGACAGTGGGTGTCGATCCAGTTCGCCATCGTTCCTATGCCTTCTTGCGCGGGAAGAGCGGCTCTCCCTTTTCCACCTTGAGACCACCGGGGTAGGCACCCCAGATGGTGTCGGTGCCGATACGGCAGTCTTCGATTCGTCCCGAGAGTCCGATTCGACGCCAGATTTCCTGTGTTGTAGTGGGCAGCGCCGGATTGGCGAGTATCACCACGATGCGCAGTGCTTCGAGTGCATCACCCATGATTTCGTCGACCGCGGTGCCTGGTTCCATCTTCCACGGCTCGTGTTGTTCGAGGTGTGCGTTGGTTGCGCGAATCAGACTCCAGGTTGCCTCCAGTGCGCGACTCGGCTGCACACCGCGCCAGGCGGCATCAGTATCGCGCACCACCTCGGATGCGATTGCGGCGAGCGGTGAGTCGCGTCGTGGGGCAGGTCCGCGTCCTGCGCACTTCTTCTCCACGACGGTTGCCACGCGGGCCGCGAGGTTGCCCAGGTTGTTGGCAAGATCGGAGTTGTAGCGGGCGACGAGCCCCTCGTAGGTGAAGTCGCCGTCGTTGCCGTAGATCGTGTCGGCCAGAACGTAGTAGCGGAAGCCGTCGACTCCGAACTCGTCCACCAGGTCGAGCGGGCTCACCACGTTGCCCGTGGTCTTCGACATCTTCTCGCCGCCAACCATCAGAAACCCGCCTACCGCCCAACCTTTCGGTGGCTGGAGCCCTGCGGACATGAGCATCGCGGGCCAGTAAACGCAGTGAAACCGAATGATGTCCTTGCCGATGAAATGCCAGTCCACCGGCCATCGTTCGGCGAATCGGTTGTCGTCCGTGCCGTATCCGTGGGCAGTGACGTAGTTGGCGAGGGCGTCGAACCAGACGTAGGCGACGTGGTTGGTGTCCCACGGTAGGGGAATGCCCCACTTCAGGGTCTTTCGGCTGACGGAAAAATCGTTGAGTCCGCCCTTGATGAATCCGATCACCTCGTTGCGACGGAAGTTGGGCACGATTGCGTTGGGATGCTCGTCGTACCAGTCGAGCAACCGTTGCTCGAAGCGCGACAAACGAAAGAAGTAGTTCTCCTCCTCGACGTACACCGCCTTGGTGGTGTTGTGAATGGGGCAGTTTCCGCCGACCAGTTCTTCGTCCGTGTAGTAGGCCTCGCACGCCACGCAGTAATGGCCGCGGTACACGTCGAGTTCGATGTCGCCTGCGTCGAAGCATGCCTGCAGCAGTTTGTGAACCCCGATCTTGTGACGCTGCTCGGTCGTTCGAATGAAGTCGTCGTAGCGAACATCGAGACGTTTCCATGTGTCGGCGTACAGCGGAGCAATCTCGTCGACGAAGTCACCTGGGGTTTTGCCGGCCGCATCGGCGTACTGCTGCACCTTCAGGCCGTGTTCATCGGTTCCGGTGAGGAGGTGAACGTCATCGCCGCACAACCGATGCCAGCGGCATACGGCATCGGTGACGATGGTGGTGTACGCGTGCCCGAGGTGCGGCTTGGCGGTGACGTAGTAAATCGGTGTCGTTGCCGAGAAGTTTGGCACCACTCCAACCTACGCTCAACCCCGTGACTTTTCGGTTCGATGTCGCCACGCAAGTAGGGACAGTTGGTAACGGCGAGTTTTCCGCCCGTGTGCACGACGGGTGGGATATCGGTGGCAATGCGAACGGTGGATACTTGTTGGCGTTGGTGGCATCGGCGTTGCGCGAAGCCACGGGCCGGCCGTTGCCGGTTGCATTGTCGTGTCATTATCTGGGACCGGTGAACGACGCCGACGTCACCATCGAGACCAGGGTGCTGAAGACGGGCAAAGCCTTCACCACGGCTCTGGCCACCATGCGTCAGGGCGACCGCGTGATTGTGTCGGCACTCGGCACGTGTGGCGACGCGTTGGCAACCGGAGCGGTGGAACATTCCACGCTGACGATGCCGCACATGCCCGGGTTCGACCAAGCGGTACCACGCGGTTCGACCAGTGCCGGGGTGCCCGGACTCATGAACAATGTCGACGTGCGGCTGCACCCAGACGACACGGGATTTGCCACGGGTACGGCAAAGGGACAAGCCCACGTGCGTGGATGGTGTGCATTTCGCGATGGTCGACCCGTGGACGCTCTCGCACTCACGTTGTTTTGTGACGCGTTGCCGCCAGCGATGTTCAACTTGTCCGGGGCGCCCGGGTGGGTCCCCACGGTGCAGATGACGTTCTATCTCCGTGGCATTCCCGATGGTGCACCGGTGTGTGCCGAGTTCACCACGCGCGAATTGCACAACGGCATGTTCGAGGAGGATGGTTTGCTTTGGAATGCATCGGGGGAGTTGGTGGCGCAATCGCGACAACTCGCATTGCTGCCGCGTTGACTTCCGCCGAACCGGCCACCACGCTGATTCCCGCCGGTTCGGCCCCCGCGGGCGTTAGCCGAGCGTCAGCGTCAATTCGTACACGTGGCGCTTCGACACCCCGAACCGCGCCGACACCCTCGATGCCGCGTCCTTGCGCGACACACCGGCGGAAATTTCGGCACGCAATGCAGTGATGAGTTCGTCGTCGGTTGGTGGCGCGGCGGGTGTCGCACCCGCCAGTACCAACACGAATTCGCCACGCGGGTCACCATCCGCGTATCGCTTGACGGCGTCGTGCAGATTGCCGCGCCACACCTCCTCGTGAATCTTCGTGAGCTCGGCAGCAATTGCAACCGCGCGGTGTGGACCACACATGGTTTCCAGGTCGGTGAGCGTCTTGTGCAGTCGGTGCGGTGCCTCGTACAGGATGGTGGTGCGTTCTTCGCCGGCGACCGCTTCGAGCCGTTCCTTTCGCTCCACTCCGGAACGTGGCAGGAATCCCTCGAAGACGAAGCGCCCCGCCGGTAGGCCGCTGATCGTCACCGCCATGATCGCCGCGGATGGTCCGGGCGTGGCCGAAACGACGCCCCCAGCGTCGATCACTGCGCGAACGATCCGCTCGCCAGGGTCGCTGATACCGGGGGAACCGGCATCGGTGATGAGTGCCACAGCCTTTCCCTTGCTGACGAGATCCACGATCTTTTCTCGGATGTCGTATTCGGTGTGCTCGTTCACGACGAGCAGCGGCTTGTCAGCAACGCCGATGTGCTGCAGCAATTTGCTGGAGTGACGAGTGTCTTCGCAGCAGATGACGTCGGCTTCGCGGAGTGCATCGATGGCGCGTGAGGTGATATCGGCCAGATTGCCGATGGGTGTGGCAATGAGGACGAGTTTGCCGCTCACGCGCGACCACCTTCCGATGGCGCGTCGCATGCGCGTCGAGATGTTGCCGGTGCGTCGCTGACGCGCCGCACTTCCACGATGTCGCCCACGCGCACACCCCAACGATCGAACGAACCGGCGCGCGCTTCCACTACCTTGCGGGCAGCCAGCACGGGCAACGGCAAGCGCATGGGGCGCAGCCGTTGCAATTTCACGATCCGAGACTCGTCATCCAGGTACGCGATGTCAAGTTCGCACTGCATTCCTATGGTGTGTACCCACCTGCAGTTCGCAAGTACCAGGGCAAACTCGGGCTGTCGTTGCCCGAGCATTCCGCGTCGCCGTTGTGCCCGAGTCTCGGCCACGGTGGCACTCGCCAACACGCGGCCCTGTGTAACCAGCCACGCATCGGTAGAGGTCATACGTTGAAGCGAATCTCCATCACGTCGCCGTCGGCGACCTCGTAGTCCTTGCCCTCAACTCGCAACTTGCCGACGTCGCGCGCCTTGGACCACGAGCCGATCGCCAGCAATTCGTCGCAATGAATGACGTCCGCACGGATGAATCCACGCTGCAGGTCCGTATGGATCCTTCCTGCACATTCCGGGGCCTTGGCGCCTGCGTGGAAGGTCCATGCTCGCGACTCCTTCTCGCCGGTGGTGAAGAACGTGCGCAATCCGAGCAGGTGATACGCCGAGCGCACCAACCGGGGGAGTGCTCCTTCGCCCAAGCCGAGCGCCTCGAGCATGTCGATCCGATCCTGTCCGACGAGCTGAGCGGCCTCCGCCTCGATTTGCACGCTCATGCCCAGCACCTCGACCTGATGCTCGCTGGCCGATCCCGGCGGAGCCAATTCGGCGGATACGCGGGCCACCTGGTTGGGAATCGTGTCGAGTGCGTCCTCTGCAACGTTCACCACGGCGAGCACGCGACGCGCCGTGAGCAGGAAGTGGGGCGCCAACAGCGTGCGATCTGCTTCGGAGATACCGGCGCGGTACAACGGGCGACCCTCGGCAAGGAGCACCTGCGCACGTTCCAGCGCCTCGACTTCGTCGGCGATGGAACTATCCATGCGGGCGGCTTTCTTCATCTTGCCGAGTTTGGTTTCCACACTCTCCAGGTCGGCCAACGCCAACTCCAACTCCACCACGCGCAAGTGTTCGAGAGGATCGCTCGGTCCGGGAATGTCGTCGTCCACGAACGCGCGCAGAACGAACACGATGGCATCAACCTCCCGAATGTTGGCGAGGAACTTGTTGCCGAGACCTTCGCCTTTGCTTGCGCCTTCCACCAGGCCACCAATGTCCACCACTTCGATGGTGGCGTTCACCACCTTCTTGCTGTTCGACATCTTTGCCAACGCATCGAGACGCGGGTCGAGCACCTTGGCCACCCCGATGTTGGGATCCTTCGTGGCGAACGGATATGGCGCGGCAAGTGCATTGGATCCGGTCAGTGCGTTGTAGAGCGACGACTTGCCTGCATTGGGAAGTCCGACCAGTCCGAAGCGCTCCATACGACGCAACGACGCTACGCCTGTTCGGTGCGCCCTGCGCCACAGTCTTCCGCGGTGGGGCAGAGCCCGATAATTGTTACTATCTGCGTAGGAGAAATTACCGATGACCAGCTTCGATCTCGACCTTTCCAAGTACTCCCTGGGATGGAGCGATGACGTCGAATATGCCTTCACCCCGGAGAAGGGCCTCAACGACCGGGTGGTGGAGCAGATCTCCTGGTGGAAGGGTGAGCCCGAGTGGATGCGCAAGATGCGGCTGCGTTCCCTCAATACGTTCGACAAGAAGCCGATGGCCGAGTGGTTCGCGGTGAACATGCCGGAACTCGACTTCCAGGACATCTACTACTACTTGAAGCCCGCCACCGAGCAGGTGAGCGAGTGGGACGACCTGCCCGAGCAAATGAAGGTCACCTACGAAAAACTGGGCATCCCCGAGGCCGAGCGCAAGTATCTCGCCGGCGTTACGGCTCAGTACGAGAGCGAAGTGGTGTTCCACCGCAATCGCGAGGATCTCGAACAACAGGGAATCCTGTTCTGCGACATGGACACCGCGCTCCGCGAATACCCGGACCTGGTGAAGCAGTATTTCGGCACGGTCATCACGCCGGGAGACAACAAGTTTTCCGCGCTCAACACTGCGGTGTGGTCGGGTGGATCGTTCATCTACGTTCCACCGGGCGTGGAATGTGAGATGCCGTTGCAGGCGTACTTCCGTATCAACTCCGAGAACGCCGGTCAGTTCGAGCGCACGTTGATCATCGCCGACGAAGGCTCCAAGGTGCACTACATCGAGGGCTGCTCGGCACCCGTGTACACCAACGATTCACTGCATTCCGCGGTGGTGGAAATCGTGGTGAAGCCGAGCGCGCACGTTACCTACACCACCATTCAAAACTGGTCGCCCAACGTGTACAACCTTGTCACCAAGCGTGCTCGAGTGGAGGCCGAGGGCCACATGGAGTGGATCGACGGCAACATCGGATCCAAACTCACCATGAAGTACCCGAGCGTGTATCTCGTCGGTCCAAAAGCCACGGGTGAAGTGTTGTCGGTTGCGTACGCGGGTGCGGGTCAGCACCAGGACGCCGGCGCAAAGATGGTGCACGCGGCGCCGGAAACGTCGTCGAAAATCGTTTCCAAGTCCATCAGCAAGGATGGTGGAATCACCACGTATCGCGGTTTGGTTCGCGTGGAGGAAGGTGCCACCGGTTGCAAGAGCCATGTGCAGTGCGATGCGCTAATCCTCGATGAAGACTCCGAGAGTCGCACGCTGCCGTACATGGAAGTCGGTGAGCGTGACGCACAAATCGGTCATGAGGCCACCGTGTCGAAGATCGCGGATGAGCAGTTGTTTTATCTCACCAGTCGCGGACTCACCCCCGAGCAGGCCATGGGCATGGTGGTGAATGGCTTCATCGAGCCCGTCACCCGCACGCTGCCGATGGAATATGCCGTGGAGTGGAGCCGTCTGATCGAATTGCAGATGGAAGGTTCGGTGGGCTGAACCCACTGCAGCCTTTGCGAACTACCGTTCTTCCCGCCATGTCGATGCGCACCGATTGTCGCCACTTCGAGAGTCGCAGCTACAAGAACGGCGACACCGTCCGTGGCTGCAAGTTGGGTCTCGCTCCGGAGGCGCCATGGCGCTGTCCAACCGATTGCCCCAAGTTCGACCGTCGCGCTATGGACGTTGGCTGGACCCACGGCACGCTCGTGACCGGGGCAGCCCCGGAGGCGCCATCGAGTCTCGACGACGGCAGCGCCGCAGCCATTCTGAGCGAGGCCGAGTCGATCATCAATGCCATCGCGCCCGACGTGGTGAGCGAATTGGAGCGCGGCAAACCCAAGAAGTTCAAACGAAAAAAGAAGCGCAAGAAGTAGACATCGTGTCCGTGATTGCCGATCTCGTGCTGCCAACTGCTGAGCAGGAACTGTGGCGGTACAGCCGCATCGGCGAACTCGACCTCGGCGCGTACGCGGTTGGAGCCGCCGACACCACCGTGTCGGGTGATCAGTCGATCATCTCGCGCGATATGCGGTTGACGCTCGACGACGTGTCGGCGGAGCCCGCCGACGTGTTCGAGCAACTGCACGCACGGCACACCTCATCCGATGGGCGGCACACCCCAGGCGGTTCCGCGCATGGCAGCACCGTGCGAATCGGCACGAGCCGCGGTCAGACAATCGCCGATCCGATTCTCATCACCCACAACGTGCGCGACTCGAGTGTCGTGTGTTTTCCCTCGCTGGAAATCGACGCAGGGGAGAACAGTGAAGTCGTGGTGGTTGAGCGGTTCGTGTCGGACGACGATTGTCGTTCGCTCGTGGTGCCGATGGTGAAGATTCGTGCCGCACAATCGGCCCGCGTTACCTACGTTGCAATCAACGACTTGGGTATGAACACCTGGCTCATCGGCTACCAGCGCGCACTCGGCGAACGAGATTCCACCGTCTCCACCTCCACCATCGCACTCGGTGGCGATTACGCCCGCACTCGTGCCGGGGTTCGACTTGTCGGTCAAGGTGCATCGGCAAAACAAGTCGCGCTGTATTTCGCCGACGGCACGCAAATGCACGACTTCCGCACGTTGCAGGACCACGCGGCTCCACGCACGCACAGCGATCTGTTGTTCAAGGGTGCGGTGAAGGACCACGCCAAGAGCGTGTACACGGGCCTCATCAAGATTCGTGACAACGCCGACAAGTCGGAGGCATTCCAGACCAACCGCAACCTGACGCTCTCCAGTGGTTCATGGGCCGAAAGCGTGCCGAATCTGGAAATTGAAACCAACGATGTGAAGTGCAGTCACGCAAGTACCGTCGGACCCGTCGACGACGATCAGCGGTTCTACCTGGAAAGCCGGGGTATTCGTCCGGAGATCGCGGAGCGGTTGGTGGTGTTCGGATTCTTTGCCGATGTGATCAATCGCCTGCCGGCTGCTGCACAACCCGACGTATTGCGCGAAAAGGTGGGTCGCAAATTGCTGGGTGATGCCACCAGGGGTGCTACGCCCGAATCGGGGGTGCGAGCATGACCATGCGTCGCGTTTGCTCGCTCGATGAGTTGGTCGATGGTGCCGCCGCAACGTTCGAGGTGGGCAAGCACATCGTGGCAGTGGTGCGAATCGGCGAACAGGTGTATGCCATCGGCGGCCGTTGCAGCCATGCCGATGTGGCGCTGGCCGACGGTGATGTCGATTGCGACACCAAGCAACTGTCGTGCATTCGCCATGGCAGTGCATTCAGTTTGGAAACCGGCGTACCAAGCACCCTTCCTGCCACGCAACCCGTACCCGTGTTCGTCGCCGAGGCTCGTGGCGATGACGTGTTCGTATCCGACCAGCCCACCGTGAACACGCCCACCCCGAGTCCCCGCGTGAAGCGAGTCGAATCATGACCGTGTTGTCCATTCGTGATCTTCACGCCAAGGCCGGAGACACACAGATTCTGAACGGCATCAACCTCACCGTTCGGGCCGGTGAAGTTCATGCCGTTATGGGCCCGAACGGCGCCGGCAAGTCCACCCTGTCCGCGGTCATCATGGGCAAACCCGGCTACACGGTGACGAAGGGGAGCATCATGCTGGACGACGTCGACATCGTGTCGCTGCCAACGTGGAAGCGTGCGCTCGCCGGGCTGCACTTGGTGATGCAGTATCCGACCGAGATTCCTGGTGTAGGCATCGACGACCTCCTCGATGAAGCCCTCGCCGAACGTGGGAGCGACCGATCGCGACTTGCCGCACAAATCGGTGCGGAAGCCGAGCGAATCGGGTTGAACGAATCCCTCATCCATCGCTCCGTGAACGTGGACTTCTCTGGTGGCGAGAAGAAGCGCAACGAAACGCTCCAACTCGCCATGCTCGACCCGCGCATCGTGGTGCTTGATGAACTGGACTCCGGCTTGGACATCGACGCATTGCGTGACTGTGCACGGCGCGTGGAAGACCTCACCAACGAACGTCAGTTGGGGGTGCTCGTCATCACGCACTACAGCCGGATCTTTGCCGACTTGAAACCCAACTTCGTGCACATTCTCGCAAAGGGCCGCATCGTTGCTAGCGGCGGACCCGAGTTGGCTGAACAACTCGAACGTGACGGTTACGACGCGTTCAACTCGTAG
>JAFMFM010000043.1 GCA_017856115.1 Actinomycetota bacterium
GCGAACCGCAGTGATCGTCGACGATGGTGTTGCCACGGGGGCCACCGCAGCCGCTGCATGCTCCATTGCGCGGCTGCAGGGGGCCAAGCACGTGGTGTTGGCCGTGCCCTCTGCTCCGTCGGAGTGGGCGAAGGAACATTCCGACATTGCCGACGAGGTGGTGGTGTACGACACGCACCTCGATCTCGGGTCGGTCGGTGCCTACTACGAACATTTCGAACAAGTGGACGACGCAACGGTCGAGCGATTATTACGGGAGGCTCGCGAAACCACGTTCTCCGGCAACGTTCGTATGCCGGCGAACGAAACCGAGTGGATGGAAGGCCGCCTAAAAGTGCCGTTCGGGGCGCGAGGCATGGTGGTGTTCAGCCACGGCTCGGGGAGTAGCCGTTTGAGTCCGCGCAATCAGCAGGTGGCCGAACGTTTAAATGCGGCTGGATTCGCAACGTTGCTCTTCGACCTGCTGGTCCCCGAGGAGGCCCGCGTGGAGGCGAATCGCTTCGACATCGAACTGCTCTCGCGACGTCTCGGCGCAACCGTGCCGTGGATTCGCTCGCATCCACTCATCAAGCATTTGCCGATCGGGTTCTTTGGTGCAAGCACCGGTGCTGCCGCTGCCATCGTGGCGGCGACACGGCACAAAGGGGAGATTCGAGCCGTGGTGTCGCGTGGAGGTCGGCCCGACTTGGCCGGAAGTTACTTGGGCGATCTGCAAATTCCGACGCTTTTCGTGGTGGGGGGAGCTGACACCAAGGTACTGGAGCTCAATCGCGAGGCGATCGCGCAACTCAACGGGCCGTACTCACTCAGTGTCGTGCACGGCGCCACGCATTTGTTCGAAGAGCCGGGGGCAATGGAGAACGTGGTGGACGAAGCGGTGGCGTACTTCGCCGAGCATCTCGCCTAGCGAGGATAAATCATCGGATCGGTGTGACGTAGCGAGGAGAGCCGTGCGCCGTCGCGCACAACCCTCCCGCCCGGGATTGCCGCCTACTTTCGCCTGATGGGCACGTGATGCGTTGCCGCATCTTCTCCGTTAAGCGGCACCCGTACCTCGAGGATGCCGTCTTTGTATTCGGCAGTGACATCCTTCTTCGACGCCATGCGCGGGAGAGTGATGATCCTCGTGAATGATCCGTAGGAGAACTCGGTGCGATGGTGCTTGCGCTTCTCCTCCTTTTTCTTCTGATGGCGACGAATGTCCAACCGAAGCACCGCATCGTTGATGGTGAGGTCGATGTCCTCGTCGGGATCGATTCCCGGTGCTTCGGCGCGGAGGACGAAGGTGTCATCATCCTCGAATTCCTCGACCCTGATTTCGGATGCGACGGCCAGATCGTCCCAGCCTGACGGCCACCACATCGGACGGTTACGTAGCCAAGAGGTGAGACTCGACTCCCACGGCGAAGTTTGTATGAGTGACATTGCCTGTTCCTTTCGATGAATGTTGTGTTCGGTGCGACGACGATACGTTCGAGCGAACATGACGACGACGGACGAAAGTAACTACTCGAAAACGAAAGTAACTTGACCTATATCTAGTACCTACGTTCGTACTAGTTGCACGCGAGTCGCGACGATATGACACCGCCCTCCTTAGATTTGCGCGCGTCAGTACAACAACAACACGGGAGGTGTTCTTATGGTTTCCATCGGGGTATGCGAACAGCAAGAAATGGTTCGCGAAGCGCTGGTCAAAGCGATAGCGCCATTGAATGGGGTGACGGTTCTCGTCGCCGAGCACAATGGCGATTCGTTCGTCCAGGCGGTGCAGCAACACAAACCACAGGTGATGGTGGTGGACGTGGCGCATCCCTCGGGTTCCGGGTTGGAAATCGCGCGGCGTGCAAAAGCCGCACACAGTGCAGGCAAGGTGGTGACTCTCGTCGACGACGAGGGCGATGCTGCTCTGGTGAGCAGTTACGAGCTCGGTGCAAGTGCCGTGGTGAGCAAGAAGCGTCCCGTACGTGACCTGCACCAGGCGGTACTCGACGTTGCATCCAACGTGAACACCATCAACCCAATTGCGGTACGCAACGCCAAGCGGCGATTGGAGGAGACGGGCGTTCTCGCCATGAGCAAGATCGACGCAACCGACAGGCAGATGCTGGATCTTCTCACCCGCGGATACAGCGATCGGCAGATTGCCGGCGAGGTGTACCTGTCCTTGCAAACCGTGCGCAATCGAATGTCGCGGCTGCTCCAGAAGTTTCATTTGGAGAATCGCACGCAACTTGCGCTGCACATCGAGCGTCTGCGAAATGCCAATGGTGGCTTGGCGATGCAGGGCGCACCAGGTGACTCATCCGGACCCCTGGGTTCCGATGTTGCGGCAGCAGTTGGGCTCTAGCCCCACCCACGACACACCTGCGTCGAACGTTCGCAGCGGCAGGCTCACGTCAAAACGTCTATCTCGCTACATCACGTCAACCGGAAATATCACGTCAATTGGAAAGGAATAGCCAACCATGAACAACGTCCCACTCGACGAATCGATGGCGCGCCCCCCGCGTCGTCGATGGTCCCTTGGTGTCACCATCGCAGCACTCGTCGCAATCGGTGCATTCATCGTGGCCTCTTCGAGCGGTGCAGAGCCGGTGGTGGACCCGAACAAGGTCGTCCCGAACGCCGCCGGCAGGGCTGCCGACGAGGCCGGCGGATCCGATGATTGCACCACCACTGCCTTCCTGTCGCAAGACCAGGACCTTTGGCATTTCGTCGTGCCGGATGAAACCGTGCGCATTGGGAGTGGCCCGAGCGCCGAAACGTACCGACTCACGGCGAACATCTCGGCAGTAATCATCCAGTGGCTGGGAGGAGACTTGGTTCGTTACACCGGCACCGATGACTACGACCAAGGCAACGCCGGCCCGAACTTGTTCTGGGCATATACCAAGTCAGGGTTGACCATCGAACAGGCGTGGCTGGAATACTCGGTAACGCGCGACGACGGTAAAACGCCGACGGAGACGTACCTCACGACACCGCACAACTTGTCGCACGCCTGTGCGGCCAGGGAGGTGAGTCGTCCACCAACCATCGACGTGGCTTCTGAGGCGTCGTACGACATGTTGTATGACATCGTGTACGACTGGACGATCGAAAAGACGGTCGATCCGAACGGCCTTCTTGCAAGTGGGAGTAGCCCGTTTGCCCTTAATTATTCGGTGAATGCCTCGAGGATCGAACCCGCAGTGCCGGGCAACTGGCGCATCGTCGATGGGTCGATGATCGTCACCGGAACGGTGGTGGCAACCGATGCCGACATGGACGACTTCGAAGTGACCACCAGTGGAGGAGTTTGCATCGTGTTCGAAGATTCCGTGCTCACCGACGATGCGTACCTCTACGAATGCTCCATCACCGACGAACCCAATGTCACCTCGGCCAGCGGTCTCGACGGCACCAACGTTACGGTCGTCGGCACCGTCACCACCGATGCCGGCACCGACACCGACAGCGTGGTGATCCCATGGGGCGAGCCCGACACGCTGATCCTGGATGGTGTCATCCATGAGACCGCCTACATCGTCGATGGAAGTCGCCGAACCGAAGCCTCGACCGGACCGCTCTCGCTCGAGTACTTCGTGGAGTGGCAGCCCGTCACGTGCCCAGATCAGCGGGTGAACGTGGCCGAATTGTTCGATGGCGTAACGGACGATCCGCTCGGGATCGACGACACACTCACCATCTCGGCGTGTCCACCGGTACCCGGACTGACCATCGGATATTGGGGCAACAAGATGGGAGCGCCACAGGTGGTTGCGGCATTCGAGGAACTGAAAACCACGTACCCGGCACTTGCCGCCATTCCGATCACCAACGAAGCCAGCGTTCGCAACTTCCTCACCAAGGCGAATTGCAGCGGTGACTGCGTGTCGATGTTTCTGGCGCAGGCGCTCGGAGCCGCAATGAATGCGCGCACTGGTGCCTTCGGGGATCAGTCGGTGTTCTTCGGCGGTGTCTGTCGACCCGTCGACACGATTCTCGACGTGATCCTGCGTGTGTCGGTGCCAACCGATCGTGATGTCCGAGTCGCGTACAAGACGCTGCTCGACGACGTTAACAACACCCGCGCAATTCGTTGCGCGTCAGTGAGCTGACGTGGGCGCAACGTCGTCATCGATGCTTCCTCGGCCCCGTCGCATGGCGGCGGTGGCCGAGGGGCTCGCCTACGTGGGCGGAATTTTGGGGGTGCTCGGGTTGGTGCTGTTTGCCGTGCGATCGTGGAACGACTTTTCGCTGTTCGCTCGGCTCACACTCTCCGGGGCGAGTGCCGCGGTGCTGGCGTTCGGTGGGCTGGTCATCAGCGATGAGCGCCAACCGGCATCCGTACGGCTCCGTCAGTTTCTTTGGAGTGGGTCGACTGCGTGCGTGGGTGTGGCGTCGTTCGTTGCGGGAGCGGAGTGGCTGAATGCCACCGAGGACCCGCGGCGCGTCGCCGTGATCGCCGCCGGGGTTGCCCTTGCGAGCGGAGTGTTCTGGTGGTGGCGAAGCGGTGCACTGCAACACGTTTCCGGGCTCGCTGCAGTGGCAGTAGGTACGGGTGCAGTCGCCTATGAAATATGGGATGCCGGCGCGGCCGGCGCAGCCGTGTGGCTGGTCGGCGTGGGGTACGTGTGGGTGGCGCTCACCCTGGAAGAAGCCGGAAACTGGATCACCGGAACACTCGGCGGTATTGCCGCCGTTAGTGGTGCGCTCCTTGGTGCTCAGGAGTGGGCGGGGGCGGCGCTCTTGGTCGGGGTCGCCTCGTCGGTGTCACTCATCTTTCTTGCATCGATGTTCATCGGCCCTAATGATGCCGTCCTACGAGTGAGCTTCACCGTGGTGGGTGTCTGGGGAATGGTGCAGTGCACGCCACCGGCAATCGCCCACTACGCCGAGGAGGCGGGCGTAAACACCGGGTTGGTCGTAAGCATCCTCGGCATACTTCTGGTGTTGGCTGGATTTGCCGACCTCACCATCAGCGGCGGGGCAACGACGGCGATCGGGGCGATTGCGGCGTTGGCCGGTGCGGCAATCACCGGGGTGGAGTCCGAGGATTTCGCCACCATTTACGGCGGGGCACTCGCGGTGTTGTTGGTGGCAGCGGGCACGACACCCGGACATCTTTTGGTGGCGGTGTCGGGCCTCGTCGGACTGATGGTGTTCGTACCGTGGGGCATCGCACACTTCTTTCCGGGGGAAGGTCGCGCACCACTCATCGTGTTGGTGGTGGGTATCTTGATCGCGCTCTCGGGTGTGCTGTTGTGGTGGCTCGCAAGAAGCGGTAGCCGTAGGGTGCCGATTACCACCGCACGGTTACCGGAGTTGTGAACACGGCCCGGAGCCGGCGAGGTCTCGGTTGGAAACTGTTCGTGACCCGCTCGGATGCGATGCGACCCACCATCTTCGCGGGCGACATGGTGCTCGTGCGGCGAAAGTCCGGGTCGGAACATCGGTTCGAGATTGGCGACATTGTGGCGTGTGCACCCCTCGATGATGGCGCGCCACCCGTCGTGCGGAGAATCTGCGGGGTGATGCCTTCGATGTGCGGTGACGTGTTGTATCTCACCCGGTGTGAACGAGGCGTCGTGCGCGAAGTGGTAGCGCACAGCGACGTGCCGGGCGGAATCCACAGCGTTGTATCGGGCGACATGACCGCAGGAGACGAGATCATCGGTGAAGTAACTGCCACGTTCCCCAACGTTGGGAAGATGCTGCACGGCCGACGGAGTGGTTCGCCGTTTGCCCTGTCGCGTTGGGCGCCGGCACCCAATGCACGCAAAAAATTGCAGCGCGAGTTCGGCTTGGTTGACGTCGGGGCACTGGGCAACCGCCCAGCGGTACGTGAAGGTGTGCTGGTCAATCGCCCAGCGGTACGCGATGCGATGCCAGGTGGCCGCCATGCAACTTGAATTTTGGGGCGCCAACGGCTCGGTCACCGGATCCCGAACGATCGTGCAAACCAATCGGGCACGAGTGCTGGTGGACTGCGGGCTCTTCCAAGGCGATCGAAAGACTCGCGAACGCAATCGGGATCCGTTCCCGTACGACCCGTCATCACTCGATGCGGTGGTGCTTACCCATGCGCATGTGGATCACTGCGGCTACCTGCCCGCGCTGGTACGTGACGGTTTTCGGGGACCGGTGTGGTGGTGAACCACGCAAAGTGCCCCGTGGTCGTGGTGGGCAACCACTAGACACACCTCGAACGCAGGATTTGCGACAGCGAGTTAAGGGTTCGTGTTTCGAACGCGAGTCGAGAGTTGGCGTTACGACAGCGACTCGAGTGTTCGAATGAGCGCCGGTCCGACGACGGCAATCATCAACGCCGGTAACACGCAAAACACGGTGGGGAACACCATCTTCATCGCCAATTTTGCGGATTGTTCCTCGATGTTCTGTCGTCGGCGACGACGAGCGGTGGACGCCTGCTGGCGAAGCACGGTGGCCAGCGGCGCTCCGATGCGTTGGTTCTGACGAACCGCCGCCACGAACAGTTGCATCCCTGGTGTGGGAGTGCGATCGAGCATCTCCTTCAACGAGAGATCGCGCGAGACTCCAAGCGCCACCCGGTCGAGTGCTGCGCGAAACTCCTCCGCCAACGGCGACCGATGACGGGTCGCATAGATGTTCATGGTGGCCTCCAGGGTGAGACCGGCTTCGACGCCCATCACCATCTCGCCGAGGGCATCGACGATCTCCACTTCGATGGCATTGCGTCGGTCCTGCTCCTTGCGGCGTGCGAACCACACCGGCCACTGCCACGCGACGAGAATCGTGGCCAACGCGAGCGACAGTCCCACAACGTCGGTGCGTGCCCACACCATGAGTACTCCGACTCCGCTGGCGAGTGCAACCAACAACACCCGACGCGTCACCAAGCGCTGGAGTTCGGCCTCCGTACCGAGCACCACACCGGTAGCCCCGAGCAACGAACGCCGACGGCGACCTGCGATCGGCACGCGAAGTTTGGTCGATTGAAGCGCCGTCAACCGACCGGCTTGTGTGGTGAGCAGTGCCGCAGCGCCACCAAAGAGCAACGACGCGACGATACGCACTTATGCCTCCACGTCCGGGTTCGCCAGGCGCCGGAGCCAACGCCATCCGACCAGGGCGAGCACCGAACCGACCACCGACATCTGGCGACCGAGCGGTTCGGTAACCAATGGGGCGGCGTACCCGGGGTTGAGGACCGACACCACCACCAACACCACGGGCGGAAGGGCCAACAACACTCGTGCGCTCAGGCGGTTATCGGCGGTGAGGGTTCGGATGTCGCGCTGCAGGCGGTCTTCCTCCTCGATCGTGGTGTGGACCGTTTCCAGCACCTCCACCAGTGGTCCACCGTGATTCACTTGCAACCCGATGGCGGAGGCAACCACGCCGAGATGTCGGTTGTCCTGCAGCACACTCATTTTCTGCAGGGAATCGCTGAGCGGGGTGCCCAAGCGGGCCTCCTCCAATGCCTCGACGAAGATCGATCGGAGTGGATCTGCGATGGAATCGATCACCTCCGCGATGGCGGCGTTCACGTTTCGCCCGATACGAAGGTGACCAACGATCAACTCGAGGGCGGGTGCCAGTTGGCTCGACAACTCGGCGCTTCGTTTGTTGATTCGTCGATCGCGCAGCGGATGCGGCACGGGTATGCGAACCGCGCCACCCCCGAGGCGCAGTGCACCGCCCGACCCCGACCGTATCGGCACCAAGCCGGCGATCTCACGGACGCGACGCTCGGTTCTTCGCTCACGCAATTTCGCACCAAGTTGCACCGCGCCCAGTGCGGCGGCCGATGCGAAGGCCAACGATGCCTGGAGATGGATGCTCATGTCGACACCTGCATCTCCGCGGAGGTCACGATGCCACCGCCGAGTGTCGCGAGCCGAGTCGTGCCGACGCCAAACCGGTGGAAGCGAGCTCGGGCAAACTGCGCGAGACACCCAGCTGTTGGGTATTGCGGGTAAAGAGTTCCGCGGTGGAAATCATGTCGCTCTCCATGCCAACCACCTCGGTGATACGGGTGACGAACCGCCGCCCGAGGGCATCGCGAACCAGGTGCACCACCACGTCGATGGAGTTGGAAACCTGCTCGCGTACGGCCCTGAGCGGGAGGTCGGTGCCACCGAGCAGCACCATGGTTTCCACCCGTCGCAGGGCATCGCGCGGCGAGTTTGCATGCACCGTCGACAGTGACCCCTCGTGGCCCGTGTTCATCGCCTGCAACATGTCGATGGTTTCCGATCCGCGAACCTCGCCCACGATGATGCGATCCGGACGCATGCGAAGCGCATTGCGCACGAGATCGCGGACCAGTACCTCGCCCCGACCTTCGGCGTTGGGCGGCCGAGTTTCGAGACGAACCAGGTTGTGCATGTGCGGGGTGAGTTCGACGGCATCCTCGATGGTGACCACGCGCTCGTCGGGCCCGATGAAGTCCGAGAGCACGTTCAACAAGGTGGTCTTGCCGGTGCCCGTGCCGCCACTCACCAAGATGTTCAAGCGACCCGATACCGCGTTCTGCAGGAAGTTCGCTGCATCCAGTGACAACGAGTTCTGTTGCACCAGGTCGTGCACAGAGAACCCCGAGGCACGGAACTTTCGAATGGTCACCGCTGCACCATCCACCGCCAGTGGTGGCAACACCACGTTGAGACGGGAACCATCGGCCAGTCGCGCATCGACCATGGGGGACGATTGATCGACGCGTCTGCCGGATGTTCGCAGCAATCGATCAACCACGCGACGCAGATGGTCCGAGGTATCGAACACGCGCTCGGTCTTGCTGATGGTGCCATCGCGTTCCACGTACACCGCATCGGCACCGTTCACCATCACCTCCGAGACGCTGGCGTCGTCGAGCAAGTCTTGAATTGGCCCGAAGCCGAGAATGTCGTCGATGACGGCGCGACGAAGGAACACCTCGTCGGCGGCGGCAACATCGAAGCGCGGATCCTTGAATAGCCGATTCAATTCCGACTCGGCCTGCGTTCGCAACCAATCATCCGACATGCTGGCACGGTCGGGGAGAGACGAGAGGTGGGTGCGAACCTCCGCGGCGAGTGCGCGGAACTCCGATTGCAGTCGCATCCAGAGTTCATCGTTGGACTCCTGCGTGGTTGCGGTGTGGCTGACCGGAACGTCGTGGCGTTGGGCCCTCTCGCGCAGACTCATGCGAATGGTCTCCACCACTGCCTAGAGCGTTTGGTGGGCTGGAGACCCATTACGCGCTCTGCATATTCGGTGAGGTCACCAGCGATTCGTGAGTCGGGGTGGGTTTCCACCAGCGGATACCCGGAATTGAAGCCCGCTGCCAACATTCGGCTTTCAGGGACGTTGAGTATTGCGTGCATGCCGAGGCGACTCTCGGCATCGCGTGCACTGAGGCCCGTGCGGGACGTGGAACGGTTGACGACCAGGGCCACACGATTGGTGTCGAGGTGAACGGCGGCCATGGTGTCGAGAAGTTTGCTGGCCGCCTGTACGGACGCGATATCGGGAGTGGTTATCAGCAGCACGTGCGACGCAAGTTCCATCGAGTCGAGCGTGAAGTCGCTCATGCCCGGGCTGGTGTCGATCACCAGCGGACGGTTGAGGGCGATGAGGCGTTTGGTGATGGTTCCGACGTCGGACGGGAGAACACCGTCGGTGGCGATGTGCGAGTCGGGGCTGCACAGAAGCGAGAGACGTTCATCGTGCATCGTGAACATGCCTTCAAGTTCGGTGGATCGGTCCTCGCGAAGTCGTCGCGCAACATCGTGAAGGCGATAGTCGGGCTGCACCCCAAATGCCCACTCCACGTCACCCGAGTAGAGATCCAGATCCATGAGCACCGTGGGGGTTCGCTGGGCAAATGCCAGTGCGAGATTGGTGGCGATAACGGTCTTGCCCGATCCTCCCTTGGGGGACACGACGGCAACGATTGGTGGAAGGCGTT
>JAFMFM010000016.1 GCA_017856115.1 Actinomycetota bacterium
CGTGATGATCGCAGGGGTCCGCGTCGTGAGGGTGGGCGTGATGGTGCGCCGCGTCGGGAGTGGAAGCCGCGTGGTGAGGGTCGTGATGATCGCAGGGGTCCACGTCGTGATGGTCGCTCGCCGCGTCGGGACGATCGTCGTGAGGACATTCCACAAACTGAGGCCCAGCGTCGTCGTGCCGAGGTGTTTGCGCGAAAAGGTCCGCGGAAGTACGGGAAGGACAAACCGTTTGGCGATCGCCCCGAGCGTGAAGATCGCATCGTCGATGAAGGCTCCGTTCGGCGCCGCAAGTTCGATGCCGACAAACGTCCACGTCGAGACGGCGCCCGGGGCAAGCCGCGCGGCCATGGCAAGCAAGATGGGCCGCTGTTTCCAACACCGCCTGCACTACAGGAACCCTTGGCAGGTGAAGTTCGACGCGCGGTCGGTGACCGTCGCTACGAGTTCGTGAGTCAGATCGTTTCGAGGGCGTTGGTTGCCTACGATGCGGAGCGCTACCGGGAGGCACTTGGTGTAATTACCCCGGTGCTCGAGGATCTGTGGCTGATTGCCGATGTTCGAGTACTGGCCGGTCGGCTCGAGTATCGCGCGCACCATTGGAAGGCGGCGGCAGAGCATCTGGAGTTCGCCCGTGGCAGCGACCGCGGTGACATGACCAACATGCCGGTTCTCATCGACTGCTACCGGGCTTTGAAGCGTTACGAACTCGTCGACGAGCTGTGGAACGAGCTCAAGGAAGCATCGCCCCACCCGATGATCATGGCCGAGGGTCGTGTTTCGGCGGCGATGTCGTACGCGGATCGGGGAGACCTCAATTCCGCCATTCGCATCATGACCCACGGTGCCGAGCCGCGACAAGTGCAGCCTCACCATCTCCTCGAGTGGTACGTGCTGGGTGATTTGCACGATCGAGCGGGTGACCCCGTGACGGCCAAGCGCTACTTCGTCAAGGTTGCCCACAGCGACGCCACGTATTTCGATGTGGAAGCGCGACTCGCTGGTCTCGGCGAGTAGCGGTTCTCGGAGCACTTAGCAAGAAAGTTCGACCAAGAGGGCAACCTCGCGCACACACCTCGGTGACTGTTTCCTACGGTCGCCGAAAGGAGTGCTCATGGCAAAACGAGCAGCACGCATCGCCCGCGGGGCAGAACAAAAGTCGGGAGTCTCCACCAATCTGGCGCTGGTGCGCGGGCGACTCGTGGCCCTGCCCACCGTGCGCGTTATCGACCGACATCAGCGCGCAACCACCTTCGATGTGGCCACCGTGGTGAACGGTCGTCGTGCCGTGGTGCCTGTGGTAGCGCTCAACATGGATCTGCCGATCATCAAGGTTGGTGACGTGGTGACTGCCTTCGGACACGTTCGACGCCGTTTCTTTCGAGTCGGTGCGCGTACCCAGAGCGTGACGGAACTCTTGGCCGAGCAGATCGCGCCCGGTGGGAAGTCGCAGCGACTGGAGAAACTGTTCACCGAGGCGTCGGCACGACAACGGGAGTTGCGAACAGCGTCACTCAACTAGGCACGGCGCCACGCAACTAGGCGTCGAGCGGACGCATCACCAGCCCGGTGCGAAGTTTGGGGGTGAAGAAGGTGGATTTCGGGGGCATGAGGAGTCGTTCATCGGCGGTACGTCGAATCTCGGCGATGCTCGTCGGTCGGATGAACACCGCCGCTTGCGCATGGCCGGCACGGAGCTGGGCCATGACTTCGTCGAATCCATGCTGGTACGCAACTTCGTGGCTCACGGTCCGGAGCGCGAACTCCAGGCGATCGCTGTCGAGATCGCGCAAGCCGTGGAACGCATCGGGTTTCGGCGTGAGCCACCATCCGGCTCCGGAGTCGTCCACCAGACACAGCGAGCCCCGTTGCGCCATCTCTGCAATGATGCGCGAGGTAACACCCCCACCGACCGGTTCGACGTCGAATCGCGCATTGACCACACGGCGAAGTTCGTCGGCGGTGATGCCCCGGTACAAACGGTGGATGGCATCGATGCTCAGCTGTTCTTCGACCAATTCTCCGACGTAGGTCATGGTGGTGCCGGCCGCATCCCCCAGGGGCGTGCCGCGCATCTCGTCGCGGTACGTGCGGGCGATTGCGTAGCGGTGGTGGCCGTCGGCGATGAGGACGGGAGCCGACGACACGAGCGACGCGATGGAACGGACCCGCAACGGGTCAACCACCCGCTCCACACGATGGGTGACGCCGTGCTCATCCGTGAACTCTCCGAGAGGCTCACCGGCGGCGATGAGCGCATCGGTGAGCTGCTCTCGAAGCGACAGTCCCCACACGGGTGACATGTTCGTGCGTGTGGCGCGGGTGAGATCGAGTCGATCGGTGGTGGCCTTTGGTGTAGTGCGCTCGTGGGGCAATACGCCGTCGGCACCCTCGTCGACCACTTCGAGGGCACCGATCACGCCGACGGTGTTTCGGCGTTCGCCACGGGCATCGACGAAACTCATTCGATACAGGGTGAACGACGGTCGATCATCCAACTGCAGAACACCCCGGTCGCGCCACGCCGCGAGGGTGGCGGCGGCCTGCTCGTACGGGTGGTCGCCGACGGGCAGGTCGATCGCCACGATGTTGTGGTCGTGCAGCGAGAGCAGTGTGCGTCGGTCGGCATCGCTCAGTACGTCGTACGGCGGAGCGGTCACCAACGAAAGGTCGTGGTCGGGCCCGTATCGAAGTGCACGAAACGGCACGAAGGTTGGCACCGAACAAGATTGGCAGGTCGAGGGTGCCAATCCAAGTAGCGTCGGGTGTGCGTGAAAGCACCGATTCTCTGCGATCTCGACGGTGTGGTCTGGTTGATGCACCAACCGATACCGGGCTCGGTGGAGGCGATCGCTCGACTGCGGGCGGCGAACCATCGGGTGCTGTTCGTCACCAACAATTCCTCCGCCACCGTGGCGACGCAGGAGGGTGCACTGGCCAAGATTGGCGTTCCCGCGACCGGCGACGTGTGCACGTCGGCCCAGGCTGCGGCACTGCTGCTGTCTCCCGGTGAGCGAGTGTTGGTGGCGGGAGGCCCCGGTTTGGTGGAGGCCATCGAGAACGTGGGTGCGGTGGTGGTGGCGCGAACTGATGACGACGTCTCGGACGCGGAGTTTGCAGCGAGCGCCGTTGGCATCGACACGGTCATGGCGGGATACCACTCGTCGTTCAATTACCGCGGTCTCACCCGTGCCGTGACACCTATCTTGGCGGGTGCCCGCCTGGTGGGTACGAATGATGATCCGACGTATCCGACCCCTGCTGGACTCATTCCGGGTGGTGGCGCAATCCTGGCGGCGATCGCCAAAGCCGGTGGTGTTCGCCCGATCATCGCAGGAAAGCCGTTCGCTCCCATGGGGCAACTCGTTCGCCAGCGCCTGGGCATCGAAGATCTCGGCGTTGCGTGGATGGCGGGAGACCGTGACTCCACCGATGGCGCCTTCGCGCGATTGGTCGGGGCAAAGTTCGGACTCATGCTCTCGGGGGTGAGCGAGACCCAGGACGATCGCACCGTGGCACCCGACGGCGTCTTCGACAACCTCGCTGCGCTCGCCGATCAGGTGCTGGGCGATTCGTCGGGCGTTTGACGCGTGGCGCGCCCGCAGCGCATCGACCGCGCATTGGTATCGGCCCGATTGGCTCGCACGGTCGAGGAGGCCAGAGCGCTGATTGCCGACGACCGAGTAACGGTCAACGGAGCACCAGTGTTGAACGAGGCTCGTCAGGTGACGTTGCGCGACCAGGTGGCCGTGATCGAAGTGGCACGGTTCGTCAGTCGTGGTGGACTCAAGTTGGATGCGGCATTGGAACATCTCGGAATCTCGGTGGTCGGCGCTCGAGTGCTCGATGCAGGCGCCTCCACCGGGGGATTCGTGGATTGCCTTTTGCAGCGGGGAGCGGCGAAGGTGGTCGCCTGTGATGTGGGCCGCGGACTTCTCCATCCGAAGATTGCGCGTGACGACCGAGTGGAGGTGCACGACGAGGTGAATGCCCGTGACATCGGTGCGCTGGTTCGCGACGGAATGCTGTCGGGTGACTTCGATCTCGTCGTTGCCGACTTGTCGTTCATTTCGCTCACCACGGTGGTGTCGAGTTTGGTGGCAGCGACGCGAGGCGGGGGGACGTTACTGCTCCTGGTCAAACCGCAATTCGAAGCCACGAAGGAGGAAGTCGACAAGGGGTCGGGAGTGATCGCCGACGACGTCGTGCGCCGACGCTGTGTGGACACGGTTCGGCAGTCACTCGAGCGGATCGGTGCCCGGTTCGTTGCCGACGTGGAGTGTTCGGTGCCGGGTCCGGCAGGCAACCGCGAGCACTGGTTGCAGGTGACGGCTCAATAGTCTGAACGTCATGGCCAACGTGTTGGTGGTGGCCCACCACACCCGAAACGAAGTTCCGCCACTACTAGCGGAACTTCGCTCCAGGCTCACCCGTGACGGCCATCATCTGTGGTTGTGCCCGGCCGATGCGCAGGCCCATGCAATGCAGGAGTTGGCGAGCGATCGTGATGCCTCGGATGCCGACATGGTGGTGGTGCTGGGAGGCGACGGCACGGTGCTTCGAGCGGTGAGCATGCTCAACGGGGCGCCGGTTCCGATCCTTGGTGTGAACGTCGGAGTGCTTGGTTACCTCACCGAAGTAGGCATCGACGGTGCGCTCTCGGCGGTACAAAAGAGCCTCGCCGGCAGGCGGGACGAGGATTTCGTGATCGATGAGCGGATGCTGCTGCAGGTGAGTGTGGCAAAAAAAGACCAACCATCGACGGTCTGGCGTGCACTCAATGAGGCGGTGTTGGAGAAGCAACAATCGGGGCACACGGTGTGGATCGATGTGGCCGTGAATCACGAGTTGTTCGAACGTTATTCCGCCGACGGAGTCATCGTGGCCACCCCGACTGGATCCACCGCGTACTCGATGTCCGCGCGGGGCCCCGTGGTGTCGCCACGACATCGTGCAGTGATCGTCACGCCGGTATCACCGCACATGAATTTCGACCGGTCGCTCGTCCTCGGGCCGGAGGAGCACCTCTCGATGACGGTGGCCGGGACCCGCCCGGTCGACGTGTCGATCGACGGGCGACGAGTCGTGAGTCTCACGACGGGCGACGTGGTGACGTTCTCCCCGGACTCCTGCACCGCCCACTTCATTCGCTTCTCTCCGCCGAAGTTCCACCAGATTCTCCGTTCAAAGTTCGGATTGTCGGAGTAGGCGTGCTGGTAGAACTCCACATCGAAAATCTCGGTGTGATCGAAAAAGCCAGCATCGTGTTGAAGGAAGGTCTCACCGCACTTACGGGGGAGACCGGTGCGGGGAAAACCATGGTGGTGGAAGCGATCAACTTGTTGGTTGGACAGCGAGCCGACGCGGGAATGGTGCGACCGGGCGCCGACGAGCTCCGCGTGGAGGGTCGATTCGTCCTGCCCGACGGAACCGAACGCATCATGTGTCGTGTCGTGCCGCGCGAGGGGCGTTCACGTGCATACATCGACGGGAGGCTGGCAACCGTCGGCAACCTGAGCGAGTTGGGCGTGGAGTTGGTCGACTTGCACGGGCAGCACGAACATCAAAGCCTGCTCGGCGCCGCGGCGCAGCGGGTTGCACTCGACACGTTCGCTTCCACCGACCTCGAGCCGCTACGCGCCGCTCGGGCCGCACTGACGGAGATCGATGCGGCACTGGCCACCATGGGAGGCGACGAGCGGGCACGCGCCCGCGAGATCGACTTGCTGCGGTTTCAAGTCGATGAAATCACTCGTGCCGGACTGAACGACCCGGACGAGGACGCTGCGCTGGAGATGCAGATCGACCTCCTGCAGGATGCTGAATCGCACCGTGATGCGTTGACCACGGCGATCGCTGCGCTTGCTGACGATGATGGGGCCCTCGACCGACTGGGAAGTGCCGCCGGGGTGTTGGGTCGTGGCGACGCCATGCGGGGGCATGTGGAACGTATTCGCGAGTTGCAGTCCCTGATCGGTGACGCCGCGGACGACATGCGACGAGTCCTGGAGGACATCGAGGAGGATCCGCAACGGTTGGCGGCCTTGGCCGAGCGTCGCCAGACGTTGTTCGACCTTCGTCGCAAGTACGGCGACACGCTCGCGGCCGTCATTGCCTACGGCGCCGAAACCGTTGGTCGACTCGACGAATTGGAGTCGTGGGAGCAGCGCGCGAGCGATCTCGACCGGCGACGTACGGATGCGCTCGCGGCGCTCGAGCGCGCGGCTCGCAGCGTGCGTGCACAGCGCGAAACCGCGGCTCCGAAGTTGGCGCGAGCCGTCGAACGGCACTTGGGACGGCTCGCACTGTCGGGTGCACGGGTGGGTATCAACGTCGGCGGCGTTCGTGCCGATGACGTGGCGGGAGACGACGTGGTGTTCCTGTTCGCGGCGAATCCGGGGAGCGAATTGGCGCCGTTGTCGAAGGTGGCGTCGGGTGGCGAGCTTGCTCGCGCGATGTTGGCGCTTCGATTGGTGCTCACGCAGGCACCCGGCACCCTGGTGTTCGACGAAGTCGACGCAGGGATTGGTGGGGACGCGGCCGTTGCGGTGGCGGACTCGCTCGCGGATCTGGGCGAGCGCCATCAGGTACTGGTTGTCACACATTTGCCACAAGTTGCGGCGTATGCGGCGCAGCAAGTGCTGGTGAGCAAGGACGTGCGAAAGGGAATCACCTTCGCCACGGCGCGCACGCTCGACGATGACGAGCGTCCCGAGGAGATTGCGAGACTCTTGTCGGGCAGTCTGGCCGTTGCATCCGGCGTGGAACACGCGAGGAACATGCTGAAAACCCGCAGGAAGTCACGCTCGGCTCGTCGATAGGGGTAGGCTGAACTTCCGTCAAGGTTGCACCTGGCGGATCTCCCGCCTGGTGAAGTGAACGGGAGAAGCAAAGTGCCGAAGCATGTGTTCGTTACAGGTGGCGTGGCAAGCGCACTTGGCAAGGGACTCACGGCTTCCTCGCTCGGACGCCTGCTGAAGATGCGCGGACTGCGCGTGACGATGCAAAAACTCGATCCCTACATCAACGTGGACCCGGGGACGATGAATCCATTCGAGCACGGCGAAGTGTTCGTCACGGATGACGGTGGCGAGACCGACCTCGATCTCGGGCACTACGAACGGTTCATCGACGAGAACCTGACCCGGGCGTCGAACGCCACCACGGGATCGATTTATCAGTCCGTCCTGGCGGCGGAACGTCGTGGTGATTACCTCGGACGCACCGTCCAAGTGATCCCGCACGTCACCGACGAGATCAAACGGCGCATTCAGCG
This sequence comes from Actinomycetota bacterium, assembly GCA_017856115.1. GTDB lineage: Bacteria > Actinomycetota > Acidimicrobiia > Acidimicrobiales > Ilumatobacteraceae > F1-60-MAGs027. The sequence goes on from JAFMFM010000016.1 coordinate 7,274, forward strand.
ACTCACCACCGACGACGTCGACGTGGTCATTACGGAGGTCGGTGGAACCGTGGGCGACATCGAGATCCTGCCGTTCCTGGAGTCGATCCGCCAGTGGCGAAACGAAGTGGGTCGAGACAACGTGTGCTACGTGCACGTCACCTTGGTGCCTTTCATCGGCCCGAGTGGTGAACAGAAGACCAAACCCACCCAGCACAGCGTCACCGAACTTCGAAGCCGTGGTATTCAGCCCGATGTCATCGTGTGTCGAAGCGACCAAGCACTGTCGGACGGCTTGAAGCGGAAGATCTCGGGTCAATGCGACGTGCCCGTGCGCAATGTGATCAACGCCGCGGACGTTGGCAACATCTACGAGTTGCCACTCATCCTGCACGACGAAGGTCTCGACACCGTGGTGTGCGAAACCCTGCGCATCGAGCGCGACATCGACCTCACTCCGTGGCAGACGTTGGTGGCGCGAGTCGAAGCGGCCACCACGCCGGTACGAATCGGACTGATCGGGAAGTACGTCGACTTGCACGACGCGTATCTGTCGGTGGCGGAGTCGCTGCGTCACGCGGGTTTCCACCACGGAGCAAAGGTGGAGATCGTGTGGGTGCAAGCCGAGGAGGTGGAAGGGTTGCTTGCCGACGATCGCATGACGAGCCTCGACGGCATCGTGATCCCCGGTGGTTTCGGGCCCCGCGGGATCGAAGGGAAGATTCGAGCCGCGGAGTTTGCGCGTGAGCATCTCGTGCCGTGCTTGGGGCTGTGTCTTGGTATGCAGGTGATGACCGTCGAATATGCACGCCACGTTCTCGGGCTCGCCGACGCGAATTCCACCGAATTCAATCCGGCAACGCCGCATCCCGTCATCGACTTGATGCACGACCAACGGGAAGTCACCGACAAAGGTGGCACCATGCGACTCGGCGCTTATTACGCCGTGCTGCAACCTGGGACGAAGGTGTCGAGGGCGTACAACGAGCCGGTGGTGAGTGAGAGACACCGGCACCGCTACGAATTCAACTCCTCGTATCGCGCCCGATTCGAAGAGACGGGTTTCATCTGCAGCGGTACGTCGCCGGACAAGCGGCTCGTCGAGTTCATCGAACTGGAAAACCATCCGTTTTGGGTCGCCACGCAGGCGCACCCGGAATTCAAGAGTCGTCCTGATCGACCGCATCCGTTGTTCCGCGAGTTGATCGGAGCAGCGTTGGCGCACCGCGCACAACGCGATGCCGCGCAGATGCGCGGTGGCTCGGTGGAGCACGCGCGATAACGCGCGGCAGAATGCCCGAGCACGCGTCCGAGCCGGTCGGAGGATTCCGCTCCACCGCGACCTCGACCGTTCACTCCTGGGCCCTGTGGTCGTTGGTTCGTGGCGAATTCACCGATCCCGATGGGGCGTCGTTCGTACGAAGCTTCGTCACCTCGCCCGGTGCCGTTGGGGTGGTGGCCCTGAATGCAATCGCGGGTGGTGCCGATGGTGCGGGTAGCGCCGACGTTATGGGGTACGAGGTGGTGCTGGTGCGTCAGTATCGGCCCGCACTCCACCGCTTGACGTTGGAGCTACCTGCGGGTATGCGCGACGTGGAGGGGGAGGAACCGTTGCTGACCGCACAACGTGAACTACGCGAAGAGGTCGGGCTCGAGGCCTCCCAGTGGACGCGGCTGGGTCGGCACGTTTCGGCACCAGGAATCTCCGATTCGCGAGTCGAGATCTTCTTGGCGCGAAACTTGCACGAGGTTGGTTTCAATCGTCATGGTCCCGAGGAGCGACACATGACCATCGAGCGTTTGGCGTTGGCGGATGCACTCGCAATGGTGACCGATGGACGAATCGACGATGCAAAAACGGTGATCGGGTTGCTCCTGACTGAGCGCCTGTTGCGTACGGGCTGAACGTATGTCGCTCGAGGCCGCCGAGCGGTTCCTCTCGTGGTTGCAGATCGAACAAGGTCGAGCCGGCAAGACCATCGAGGCGTATCGTCGCGATCTGCGTGACTACGACGAATGGCTCGTCGCCCGAGGGAAAACAACGCACACCGCGGTGAGTGCGGACGTGGAAGCGTTCGTGCAGTATTTGCGCAAGCACGGTAGGGCACCGAGGTCGGTGGCCCGTCAATTTGCCGCGGTTCGTATGCTGCACAAGTTTCTCGTCGCGGAAGGAGACCGCCCCGACGACCCCGCAGCCCTGGTCGACGGCGTCAAGGTCCCGAGCGGTTTACCCCACCCATTGCACGAAGACGACGTGTCGCGACTGATTGCCGCCATAACCGGCGACGATTCGTTCTCTCGTCGCGACCGTGCGCTGGTGGAGTTCCTGTATGCCACCGGTGCGCGAATCTCCGAAGCATGCGGCATGTCGATGGGAGACCTTGACATGGAGGACTCGCTGGTGCGCTTGATGGGCAAGGGAAACAAGGAGCGGATCGTGCCGTTCGGTGGTAGTGCGCACCGCGCACTGCGCGACTACCTGGACGAAGGTGGCCGTGGAATGCTGGTTCCGAAGCGATGGAAGGATCGCGACCATTCCGACGCCGTGTTCCTGGGGGTGCGCGGCACGCGACTGACGCGGCAGGCAGCGTTTCACATCGTTCGCAAGTATGCGGGATTGGCGGGAATCAAGGAGGACGTCTCACCGCACACCCTGCGGCATTCGTGTGCGACGCACATGTTGGTGCATGGAGCAGACTTGCGCATCGTGCAGGAACTGCTGGGGCATGCCTCGGTGAGTACCACGCAGGTGTACACGAAGGTCGACGACGAGTTGCTGGTGAGCGTGTATCGGGAGTCGCACCCGCGGGCGATACGCCGATGAACGCACTACGAACACCGTGGCACTTGGTGAAGCGTTTGGTGGGGAGTGTCACTGCGACGGCGCTGACCCAGAGCGAACGTTGCGAAGTGGAATCGGTGTTGCTTGCAGCGGAGCACACATTGTTCCAACGACTCACGGTGGCGGATCAACGACACGCCCTGCACGTACTGCGCCGTTTCGACGCGTTCGCGACGGATGCGCCGGCGTTTGCGAGACGCGCGGCCCTGCTGCACGACATCGGCAAGATCGAGTCATCCCTCGGAACCGCAGGTCGTGTGGTTGCCACCGTGCTCGGCCCGCGAACCACGACGTTTCGCCGCTATCTCGAGCACGAGTCGCTAGGTGTGCAGTTGTTGCGTGCCGCGGGAAGTGACGCGCGCACCCTGGACCTGTTGCGGGTCGGAGCCGACGCACCGACGGCGGGGTCCGACGTGCCGACACCGGATTCGATCACGCAGTGGCGCGACGCGCTTCGGCGAGCCGACGCCGTGTAGCGACCGTTATCTCGGGAGCATGCCGATGGCTGCGTGAGCGCGTGCCAAGGTGGCTGCTGCCACCTGCTCCGCGCGGTCATCGCCGCGTCGCACGAGTCGTGCCAGTTCGCCACGGTCGTTCATGAGTTCGTGATAGCGGGAACGTATCGGGGCGAGCATCTCCACGACGGCCGCCCCGGTGGCGGCCTTCAAGGCACCATATTGCGAGAACTGCGCGGCCGCCGCCTCTGGTGTGGTGTTGGTGGCAGCGGCGAGAATCTCCAGCAAATTTGCGACGCCCGGCTTGTTGGCTCGGTCGTACACGACGTCGCTTCCGCTGTCCGTCACGGCTCGTTTGAACTTGCGTTCGATGGCGGCTGGTTCGTCCAATAAGTAGACGATTCCGCTGTCGCCGCTCGTCGACTTGGACATCTTGTTGTCCGGGTTCTGCAGGTCCATCACGCGTGCTCCGGCCTTGGGCGTGACGGCCTTCGGTAATACGAAGGTGTCGCCGAATCGGTGGTTGAAGCGAATCGCGATATCGCGCGTGATCTCGATGTGTTGACGCTGGTCGTCACCAACCGGCACCTCGTGCGCGTCGTACAACAGGATGTCCGCTGCTTGCAGAGCAGGGTAGGTGAAGAGACCGGCGGAGACGAAGTCGGCCTCGCGTCTGGCTGCCTTGTCCTTGAATTGGGTCATGCGGCTCAGTTCGCCGTACGACACCGTGCATTCCATGATCCATGCGAGTTGCGAATGCTGGGGCAGGTGACTTTGCACGAAAACCGTCGCAACATCGGGGTCGAGACCCACCGCAAAGAGCATGGCCGCCAACGACAAGGTGTTCTCGCCCAGAACGTTCGGTGTCTCGGTGACGGTGAGCGCGTGCAAGTCGACGATGCCGTGAAACACGTCGTTTTCATGCTGGCCACCGACCCAGTTGCGCAGGGCGCCGAGGTAGTTACCGAGATGCACCTCGCCCGTCGGTTGTATGCACGACAGGACACGAGCCACAATCCCAAGTTACTCGCGCGCGCGGCGGTACTCTCGTACGAATGCCGTACGCGGTGTCCACGCCCGTCTTCGAGGGTCCCTTCGACCTGCTCTTGCACTTGATCCTGCAGGAGGAAGTGGACATCCACGAGGTGTCACTCAGTCGGATCGTGGAGGCGTACCTTGCCGAACTGGAGAGGATGAAGTCGCTCGATCTGGAGGTGGCGACGGAGTTCGTCCTGATCGCCGCAACCCTCATCGATCTGAAGACACGCCGATTGCTACCAACCGGAGACGACGGCGATCTCGACGAGGAACTGGCGCTCTGGGAGGAGCGAGACATCCTGCTGGCTCGTCTCTTGGACTGCAAGACCTTCAAGGACGTTGCCACGGTGATGCACGATTTGATCGAGCGCGCCGAACTCTCCCAGCCGCGCCTGGCGGGGCCCGATGAGCGGTTCGAAACGCTAATGCCCGACTTGTTGGAGGGCGTGACACCCCTTCGACTGCAACGGGCATTCTTTCGTGCGACCGAACCAAAGGCCCCGGTGTCGATCGACCTCTTCCATGTGGCTCCGATTCGAGCCAGCGTGGCCGACGCCCTGGAGGAACTCCTCGGAATCCTCCCGACAAGTGGACCCACCTCGTTTCGCACGTTGATTGCGGGAATCACCGATCGCATCGAAGTGGTGGTGCGATTCCTCGCGCTCCTCGAGCTCTTCAAGCAGGGTCGAGTGGACTTGGTGCAGGCGGAACGATTCGGTGACATTGCGGTGGTGTGGAATCCCGACGCAATCGACGAGGAACTGGGCGCAATCGACAATTATGACGGGTGAGGAGTAGACGATGGCACGAGTTACCGAGGGCGATCTGAATCCCGACGTTGTGAAGGCGCTGGAGGCGATCTTGCTCGTGGCGGTGGAGCCGGTCACCGTCAAGTTGCTGGCACAGGTGCTGGAGCAGCCCACGTCGGTGGTGGAAGTGCTGTGCAATCGTCTGGCAGCGACGTACGACGAAGCCGGACACGGCTTCCAATTGGTGCGGGTGGCGGGTGGATACCGACTGCAAAGTCGCCCCGAAGTATCACCGTACGTGGAGCGATTCATCCTCGATGGTCAGCAGGCTCGTATCTCCTCGGCGGCGCTCGAGACACTGGCGATCATCGCCTACAAGCAACCGATCTCGCGTACGCAGATTTCCGCCATTCGTGGCGTCGACCCGGAGTCGGTCATACGCACGTTGCAAGCCCGTGGATACATCACCGAGATCGCCCGTGACGATGGGCCGGGTTTGGCGGTGATGTACGGAACGACGCCACTCTTCTTGGAACGTCTGGGTATCAACTCACTCGAGGACCTTCCACCGATCAGTGATTTCGTTCCGGACGCCGGAGTGGTGGAGGCGCTCGAGGCTGGTCTGCGCGTGGTGCCCGACACCACGACGTGACCGCTCCCGTCGAACATTCCGGGGAGCGGCTGCAGAAGGTTCTCGCACAACGCGGTTTCGGAAGCCGTCGCGTGTGCGAGGAGATCATTTCCGCGGGACGCGTCACCGTGAACGGCGAGGTCGCCGTGTTGGGGCGCCGAGTGGACATCGACGTCGACACGGTTGCAGTCGACGGGAATCCCGTCGGAGTTCGGCCCGACCTCGTGTACTACCTGTTGCACAAGCCGTACAACGTCATCACCACGGCCAAGGACACCCATGACCGAGTCACGGTGGTCGACCTGGTCCCCGCGGAGCCACGGGTGCATCCGGTTGGGCGACTGGACCTGGATTCCGAAGGTCTCATCGTGCTCACCAACGACGGCGAGTTGACGCACCATCTCACGCACCCACGGTTCGGCGTCGAAAAGGAGTACCTGGTGCACGTGCGGTGCGGTGAAGGCGGAGTGCCCGAGTCGGCACTCAACAAACTCCGCAATGGCGTGACACTCGAAGACGGTGTCACATCGCCGGCGAAGGTGGGACAAGTGCAGCCCGGAGTGTTGCGAATCGTCATTCACGAAGGCCGACATCGACAGGTGCGACGCATGTGCGATGCAGTGGGGCACGAGGTGAACCGACTGGTTCGAACTCGAATCGGTCCGATCGTCGACATCGGTCTGAAGCCGGGTGAGTGGCGCCATCTCACCACGCAGGAAGTTCGCGCACTCAGCGAACGTTGATTCGCAACGCCGTGAGTTCCAGGGCATCATCCGCCGTACGCTGAAGAGCCGTGACACGACGCGCAAACGTGCTGGGAATGGGTCTGATCGGTGGATCCGTTGCGGCGGCGCTGCGCGGGAGCGGATGGCACGTGACCGGTTCCGACGGTGACTCCGACCACGAACGTGAAGCACTGGCGCTCGGCCTGGTCGACGCAGTGGGGGTCGACGCGGCTGCCGACGTGTCGTTCGTGGCTACTCCGGTGTCCCACGTTGCCGACGGGGTGCGTCGGATGCTCGTGGAAACCTCGGGTGTGGTCAGCGATGTTGGTTCGGTGAAGGCGCCTATCGTGCGCGCGATCTCCGATCCTCGTTTCATCGGAGGACACCCGATGGCCGGTAGCGAGCTCCAGGGTCTCGAGGGGGCCGACGCCGACATGTTTCGTGGTGCCGTTTGGGTGTTGACACCAAGCACCACGACGAGTGACGCCGCGTTCCAGTTGGTGGCCGACCTCGTGCGACAGATAGGGGGAGACGTGCTCGCACTGCCCGCCGAGCGACACGACCAATTGGTGGCGGTCACCAGTCATCTACCGCACCTGGCGGCTGCAACCTTGCTCACACTCGCACGATCCCGCGCCGACGATCATGCTGCGGTGATGCGACTCGCAGCAGGTGGATTCCGCGACATGACACGTGTGGCCAGTGGACATCCGGCGATCTGGTTGGACATTTGTCGGGAGAACCAGCCGGCAATAATCGAGGCACTCGATGCACTGATCGGTGGACTGTCCGAAATGCGAACGATCGTCAGTGGAAATGACGCGGACGGGTTGCTGCGACGATTGAACGATGCGCGCTCGGTTCGCGCCAATCTGCCCGGACGCGTGCGCGAGCTCACCGACGTGAGCGAAGTGCGCATCCCCATTCCCGACCGGGCAGGCGCGGCAGCGGAGGTGTTCACCCTGGCTGCAGAACTCGGCGTGAACACCGCCAACTTCGAAGTGGTGCACTCCGTCGAGGGTGACCGCGGTGTTCTGGTCATGGTGGTCGATGCGACGTCGGTCGATGTGTTCCGTGGTGGCCTCATTGCGCGAGGGTTCAAACCTGCAGTCACCCGGAACGGGTAGCAACGTGGCGGCACGAGCGTTCCCTCGGGTGGTCGGGCCGCTGCACGGCGAAGTGCGTGTGCCGGGATCGAAGTCGGTCAGCAATCGCGCCCTCGTGTGTGCGGCATTGGCGAACGGACCGTGCGCGGTGAGTGGCCTCGCCGAGGGCGACGACACCGCCCGAATGGTCGCCGGTTTGGCAACCTTGGGAGCCGAGATCGACGTCGCCGGAACCACGGCCCGGGTCGGGAGCGCAATCGAACGAAGCGGCAGTCGGGCAATCACGCTCGACGCCGGTCTTGCCGGAACGACCTCCCGGTTCCTCACTGCGGTAGCGGCACTGTGCGAATACGAGACCACCGTGACCGGGGCCGAAGCACTGCTGCGTCGACCGATGGGCGAGTTGCATCGGCTCCTGCGGGAAATGGGCGTCGTGGTGACGAGCCAGAACGACGGTCGTCTGCCCGTGACGGTTTCACGAGGGACGTCCAACCCGACGGGCGAGCGCGTCCTGGAGGCGCGAGGTGACGTGTCGAGTCAATTCGTCTCCGCCGTGATGATGATTGCGCCGTTGAGCGGCGGTATCCGGTTGCGCCTGTCGGGGCCGGTGGTGAGCGCCGGGTATCTCGATATGACTGCCGACGTGATGCATGCGTTCGGAGCGTCGGTGCGTGTGCGACGTGAGTCCTCGGGTACCACTGTGTGGGTGGATGCGGGTGATTACCGGGCCACCACGTTCGTGGTGGATGCCGATTGGTCGTCGTCAAGTTATCCGTTCGCAGCGATCGGACTCGTGGGGGGAGAGGTGCTGGTGCCCCACTTGCGAACATCGTCGTCGCAGCCCGAGGTGGCGTTCGCCGGTGTCTTGGAGCGGATGGGGTGCACGGTGCAAGCCGATGAATCGGGGGTGCGAGTGTCCCGTGATCCCGACCGTCGACTCTGCGGTGTCGATGTCGACATGGCGGAGATCAGCGATCTGGTTCCCACGTTGGCGGTGCTCGGAGCATGCGCCGAGGGCACCACGCGCATTCGTGGGGTTGGGTTCATTCGGGCCAAGGAGAGCGATCGTCTCGGGGATCTGGCATCGGAGCTGCGAAAGTGTGGCGTGGATGTGAGCGTCGCGGACGACGGACTCGATGTGCGTGGTGGCTCGTTGCAGGCCGCGTCGATCGAGCCACACCACGACCACCGTTTGGCGATGTCGCTGGCATTGCTCGGCATGTGTCGGGATGGAATCGAGGTGCGCGACCCTGACGTGGTGTCGAAATCGTGGCCGTCATTCTGGACGTCGATGCAAAGCGGGTTGGGGATCGGCTGACGGCGCAACGTCGGGTGACTACATCCGCGAGATGTCGAGGATGCGCCGCCTTGGGGCGAACTTGGGTGCGGTCATTCCGCACCGTTCGAGCATCCGCACCACCTGCCACCGCTGCCCTGCATACGGCGCAAGTGTGGCCAACATCTCTTCGTCGGTACCGCGCGGCGTTCCGGTGAGGGCCCATGCCACGGTGTTCTTCACGTGGAAATCCCCGACGGGAAGGGCGTCGAGATCGCCGTGCGACACCCCGACGGCAACGGCGGCGGTCCACTCGCCGATACCCGGCAGTTGCATGAGCGAACGTCGGGCATCGGCGCCCGCGAGCTCCACCGATTGTTGGACGTATCTCCAATGGCGAGCAACACTCCTCAGGGCGCGGGCGCGTTGTGCTTCGATGCCGAGGCCGTGCAGTTCCCACGAAGGAATCGAGAGGAGTCGCTCGGGTGTCGGCGGAAGGAGGAGCGAGAGTGGCCCCGGTGCCGGCTCGCCGTAGCGCCGACACAGGAGGTTCCACTGTTTGAACGCCTGCAGCGCGGTGATTCGCTGCCCCAGGATGGCAGGCAGCAGTTCGTGGTACGGGGTGTCGGTTGCGGGCAGGTGCAGTGTGCCGACCGTACGCAGCGCCGTGTCGACCGCACGGTGATGGCTACGAACCACCGGTGCGTCGGTCGAGCGAGCCGTCAATCGGTGGTGTCGTGCCCCGAGCCACTCGCCACCGTCGCCCCACGTACGAACCTCGTGATTCCCGTCGGGATGAACGTGGATGGCGATGGCTCCCGGACCGTCCGGGGTGAGAGTGGCTCGCTCGATGTGCGCGCTCGAACCACCGGGAGTTGCGCCCATGGAGACGCGTGTGGTGGGGTCGTGGAAACCGTTTCGAAGAAGGGCGAGGTCGTAGGTGTGATGAGCGATACCCACGACGGTAGGCGGGCGGTGCCACGCGGCGACGGCACCGAGTACTAGATTCTTCGCATCGCACCACGGGGGAGAGTCGTGTCATCTCGAGAAATCATGACCTGGGATATCTTCGGCAGTGCGAGTCGTGAACTCGCAGTGCAGATCGCAAAGTCCGGCTACGAACCCGACATCATCCTGGCCATCGCCCGCGGCGGGTTGCTCGCCGCCGGAGCGCTCGGCTATGCGCTCTCGGTGAAGAATACCTACACGCTGAACGTGGAGTTCTATACCGGTGTCAACGAACGGTTGGCCATTCCCATCATGCTCCCGCCCGTTCCGTCAATGATCGATCTCAAGGACTCCCGTGTGCTCATCGTCGACGACGTTGCCGACACTGGCCACACGCTGAAACTCGTGAACGATTTTTGTGCCGGCCAGGTGAAGGAGTCGCGAATCGCCGTGTTGTATGAGAAGTCGGCGTCGATCGTGAAGTGCGATTACGTGTGGAAACGAACCGACGAATGGATCAACTTCCCCTGGAGCGACAAGGATCCCGTGGCCAAGCGCGAATGGAGCGTGAAGGACGCCTGAGCGTGCCGCGCACCGTGGAATGCGCGGTGGCCGCCCGGCATCAGGGCATCGTGATGTCGGCGTCGAGGAACTCGTTGGTCGCGATGTCGCCGGCGACGATGTCGGGAATGGGGAGACCCTGCTCGCGCAGGATGGGAACCGCACGCGCAATGAAGTCGTCCAGACGTGGCGATTCGAAGTCGCCGAAGATCGGTGTGGTGCCGTTGCCCACGATTCCCAGTCGCTCCATGGTCGCGACGGCATAGGCGGCAAGTTCGGGGCTCTGGCTCCATGTCGTGTCGAGCCGCTCCACCACGTCGAGGATCGTCGCCACCGTTCGATCGGGTGATTCGATGAAGTCGATCTGTGCCTGCTGCATCATCGGCACCAATGCGGCAAGGCACGGCCGCAGCGGTTCGAGACGGAGTTTGTTGATCGCCAGATTCTGTGGATAGGAGGTCCATCCCGCGTCGTGCACCAGCTGGTACGCAGTGGCGACGGCACCGGACTCCAGATTGGCGTATCGGAACGGCTCGCTCGTTGCAAAACCTTGATGGGCGATGTCGTCGGTTGCCAGCATGAGCACACCCTTGTAGTTGGTGTCGACCTTGTCGGCGGGCACGACGCCCTGCGCCACGAGGTAGCGCATGTACGGGCGGTCGCCGAACACACTGATTGCACGCACTTCGGCGGCAATCTCGGCGATGGTGGAGACGCCAGGGTGCTTGGATTCATCCCAGAGGATGACTTGCGGGTTGATGGTGAGCGCATTGAACACCGCGAGTGTGGGCGCCTCGGCGTATCGAGAAAGTGCCACGTCACTCCCGACATAACCGAGGGTGATCGTGTCATCGAGGAACATCTCCGTGACGACGGGGGATTCGATGAACGGACCACCGGCACGAACCTCCAAGTCGATTCCGGTGTCGGTACCACGAAAGACGAGCGATCCCGTGGTGGCGCCACGCTCGGCGTCGACCACGTAGTCGTCGCCCAGCAGTTCGTAGATGCCACCGTGCTCGGTTTGGGGATACCAGTCGGTCTGGACCACCACGGGTGAGTCGCACACCGTCGCCAGTTGGCCCGCGTTGGCCGCCGAATCGGTCGCATTGGTCGTCGTGACGTTGGTCGATGGGGTGTTCTGGTCGTCAGTGTTCGTTGCGTCGGTTCCGCACGCAGCGAGCGCGCCGCCGAGAACGATGGCGATTACGGCGCGCGTGACGCGGGAGGTCAGGGGCGATGCCATGGTGAGACGAGAAGCCTACGTAGCGCCGCCACTGCGAGGAAGAAACAGAGCCCGATGAGTGCAGCGATGAGCGCAGTAACGAACATTGGCCCGGATCTCGTGTCCTGGAAGAAGAACGTGATCAAGCGTCCGAGCCCCGGGGTGCCCCGAGTGAAGAAGAAATCGCCGACAACGGCGCCGATTACTGCCAGGCCGGCGGACACCCGCAACCCCGCGAAGATGGCCGGACTGGCGGCGGGAAGCTGCAGGTGGATCAGTCGATGCCAGCGTGAGGCTCCTGCCAGGGTGAACACATCGTGCAGGGCCGTGCCAACCGATCGCATACCGAACAGCGTGTTGGATGCGATGGGGAAGAATGCGATGAGAACGGTCACGATGAGGCGCGCTGTGAACGATGCGCCGACCACCCGAACGATGATCGGCGTCAGGACGATGACCGGCGTTACCTGTACGGCGATCAGCCAGGGCCAGAGTGCGGATTCAAGCGAGCGTGAGAACGACATGGCAACACCGAGCACTACGCCGACGAGGATTGCCAACAAGAAACCGACCGCGGCGGTGCCGAGGGATACCCACGTCGCCGAAGCGATGCGTGAGACGGTGGCTGCGTTCAGTCCGACGAACAGTTGGTGTGGCGGAGGAATGATGAGTGCGGAGCCGTCAGCGGAGGCGAAGTTGTTGTCCAGGGAGTATGCGAGCCCGTACCAACCGGCGATGACGACGCCGAACGCCGCGAGGGGTGGAGCCAGACGTGCAAGCCGGGGTGAACGGTGCGCCGATGTTCGGGGTGACGCGGGTGGTCGGATTTCGTTCATGCGTCACCCGCATACCGATACAGCGATCGGGCAACGTTGCCCACGAGGGCGGCGAATTCGGATGAATAACGCAGATGGTCGGATCGCGGGCGCGGGAAGGGAACTGCAAACTCCCCGACGATCCGCCCGGGGGCACTCGACATGACGAGTACCCGGTCGGCGAGATACACGGCCTCGTCGATGGAGTGGGTGACGAGGAGCGCCGAGAAACCCTCCGATTCGTGCAGTGCGCCGAATTCGTCGTGCAGACGATGGCGGGTGATTTGATCGAGGGCACCGAATGGTTCATCGAGAAGTAGCAGGTGGGGTCGCGCCGCCAACGAACGCACGAGGGACAGACGCATCTTCATTCCGCCCGAGAGTTCGTGTGGCCATTTGTGACGGTGCTCGAGGAGTCCGCTCACCGCCAACAGATGATCCACGATGGCGTCGTCCCCGCGTGCGAGCAGTCGGGCGTTGGAGTCCACCCGCCGCCAGGCAAGGAGCGCCGGCTCCTGGAACACGAAGCCAACGCCGGAATCCGGTCGTGCCACTTCGCCACCCGATGGTGTGAGGAGCCCCGCAACGATTCGCAGCAGGGTCGTCTTGCCGCACCCGCTGGGCCCGACGATGGCAACGATCTCGCCTGATCGGACCGTCAGCGCGACGTCCCGCAGGACACCGACCTCGCCGAATCGGTGGTGAACGTCGCGAAGTTGCGCGGCGATGCGGGTGTCTACTGCCATTGTCCGCGCGATTGGATGACGTCACGGAGGGTCGTGACTCGGTCGGTCATGATTCCGTCGACTCCGAGATCGAGCAGTCGCGTCATCTCGTCCGGGTCATCGATGGTCCACACGTGCACCTGCAAACCGGCGGCGTGTGCCCCGTCGACGAACGACGGTGTGACGATCGGTAGGGGCCCCTGCCTGACGGGAACCTGTGCCGCCAGTGGCGTTACCTCGCCACGGAATCGAACCGAACGTCGCACCCAGGTGCCAAGACGGACCTTCGCGACATCGCGGGGCCCCATCGACGTGCACACCTTCGTGCCATAGCGCCGTCGAACGGCGTCGAGTCGCGCATCGCTGAAGGATCCGATGCAAACACGATCGAACACGTCGCCAGCGTCGAGACGGGCCAAGAGATGCGGCAATGCGTGATCGCTCTTGCAGTCGATGTTGAATCGAGCCTCGGGCCAGGAAGCCAGGAGTTCATCGAGCCGCGGGATGGGCTCACGGTCCGCCACTCGCGCGGTTTCCACCTCGGCTGCAGTCATCTCCCGGATGACTCCGGGACGGCCGCAGGTTCGCTGCAGGTCGGGGTCGTGGAAGGCAAAGAGCACGCCGTCGCTCGACGCGTGTACGTCGGTCTCCATGTAGCGATAGCCGAGTCGATACGCGTGGGCGAATGCCGGCAGGGTGTTTTCTGGGTGCTCGCTGGCCCCGCCCTGGTGGGCGAACGCGATCGGTCGTGGGCCGTCCAAGAACGGGTGGGTGACGTTCATGTCGTGACCTGCTCGTCCACCCGGGTGACTGCGGTTATATGGAACGTCCGGCGTTCTGCCAGTACTCGTCCTTCAAGAGTCGTTTGTAGAGCTTGCCGGTCGGGTGACGGGGTAGGTCGGGTCGGAAGTCCACCGTTCGCGGACACTTCACGTCGGCCAACTGCGACCGGCAGAACGCGATCAGTTCCTTTCCGAGGGCCGCCGCCTCTTCGGAGCTCGCAGGCATGGCGACGGGTTGCACGACGGCCTTGACTTCCTCGCCGAATTCCTCGTTGGGCACGCCGAACACTGCGACGTCGACCACCTTCGGGTGATTGATTAGTACGTTCTCGGCTTCCTGCGGATAGATGTTGACGCCGCCGGAAATGATCATGAACGCCTTGCGATCGGTGAGGTACAGGAATTTGTCGTCGTCCACGTAGCCGATGTCACCGAGCGTGCTCCAGCCCCGTCCTTTCGGGTCGCGCGACGATTTCGTCTTCTCGGGATCGTTGTGATATTCAAACACCGCGGGCGATTCGAAGAAGACGGTTCCGGTTTCGCCGGAGGGGAGTTCGTTTCCCTCCTCGTCGAGGATGTGCAGAATGCCGGAGATGGCCTGGCCGACGGTGCCGGGATGTGCGAGCCACTGCTCGGAGTTGCAATAGACGAACCCGTTGCCCTCCGTTCCGGCGTAGTACTCGTGGATGATCGGGCCCCACCACTCGATCATCTTTCGCTTGACCTCGATGGGGCATGGAGCCGCAGCATGAATCACGGTCTTCAGCGTCGACACGTCGTGGGCGAGGCGCTGTTGGTCGGTCAACTTCAGCATCCGCACGAACATGGTGGGTACCACCTGCGAGTGCGTGATCCCGTGGTTCGGGATGCACGCCAGATATTCCTCGGCGTCGAAATGCTCCATGATGACCGTAGTGCCACCCAGGCGATGCACCGCCATGTTGAAGCGCAGTGGCGCTGCGTGGTACAGCGGAGCGGGTGACAGGTACTTCGTGTTGCCATCGAAACCGAACACGAACTGTGCCAACATCAACAAACTCGGTGGAGTGCCCAGTGGTTCGGGCTTGTAGACGAACGCGACACCCTTTGGTCGCCCCGTGGTGCCGCTCGAGTACAGCATGTCGGTGCCCTCGAATCGCTCGGACAGTGGTTCGCTCGATTGGGCGTCGACCGCACCCTCGTACGCGTCGTAGTGGGACGTGGTCCCGTCGACCATGTAGCGCGCCACCACGTTGGGAGTCGTCGGCACGACGGCATCGGCCTGATCGGCCTTGTACTTGGAGGTGATGAACACCTTCGCGCTGCAGTCGTTGATGATGTAGGAGAGTTCATCGGTCGTGAGGCGACTCGAGCAGCAGGTGTACACCAGTCCTGCGTAGTGGCATCCCCACACCATCTCGAAGAATCTCGGGTGGTTCTCCAGGCAGATGGCCACATGGTCTCCGGGTTTCAGTCCGTGACTGGCCATCAGATTGCTGACTCGGTTGGCTCCCTCATCCAGCTGGCGGTAGGTGAGTGTCGCGCCGGAGCCGGCCATCACGACGGCGAGTTGGTCGGGGGTGGTTTCGGCAACTTTTCCGGGGAACATGATGACACCGAAGGTAGCGCAGCCACTACCCTCCAACTATGTCCGTAAACGCAGTGCCCACCTCAGCCGACGAAAAACACGTCATCGACCTCGTGGAAGAACTCCTCCACGACCTGCCCCCAACCTCCACCGACCCCGTCACCTTCCTGGGTGCTCAATTCGACCGCGGGTTGGCGTGGGTGAATTTTCCGGTGGGACACGGGGGCCTCGGGCTGTCGCCCAAGTATCAACGCATCGTCAACGAGCGGGTTGCCGCCGCAGGTGGACCGAATGCGTACTATCGCAATCCGATCGGATACGGCATGTGCGGACCCACCGTGGTGGAGTGGGGTAGCGAGGAGCAGAAGCGGCGATACCTGCGTCCACTCTTCACCGGCGAGGAAGTGTGGTGTCAGTTGTTCTCCGAGCCCGGCTCGGGATCGGACTTTGCCGGACTGAGCGGCAAGGCCGTGCTCGATGGGGACGAGTGGATCGTGAACGCGCAGAAGGTGTGGACCACGCTGGCGCACGTGTCGAAGTTCGGACTGCTCGTCGTACGCACCGATCCCGAGGCGGTCAAGCATGCGGGATTGACGGCGATGGTGGTGGACATGCACGCCCAGGGTGTAGAGACACGTCCGCTGCGCCAGATGACGGGCGAGGCCGAATTCAACGAGGTGTTCTTCACCGATGCCCGCGTTCCGGTTGCCGAGACACTCGGCAAGCCTGGTGATGGATGGCGGGTGTCGCTGACCACGTTGATGAACGAGCGTGTCGCAATCGGCGGCGTCATCCCACCGAAGGCATCCGGTCCGATTCGTGAGGCGCTCAGGTTGTGGGAGGCGTTGTCACCCGAACGTCAATCGGCGGCGACGCGCGACGACCTCATGCGTTTGTGGATTCGAGCCGAGGTGTTGCGACTCACCAACATTCGTGCCGGCCAGATGCGGAAGGTTGGCGCCCCGGGACCAGAGGGTTCGATCGGCAAGATGGCGAGTGCGGATCTCAACAAGGACACCTACGCCTTCTGCGTGGGGTTGATGGGTGCCGAGGGAATGTTGTACGGCGACTACTCGATGGTGCGCCCGAACACGGCCATGGGTCCCACCGACGCGCTGCAGAAGTCCTTCCTGCGCAGTCGTGCCAACAGCATCGAAGGCGGGACCAGCGAAGTGATGCGCAACATCCTTGGTGAACGAGTACTTGGTTTGCCCGGTGACGCCCGAGTCGATCGGGACAAGCCGTGGAGTCAGGTGCCGCGAAACTAGCGGAGCTACGCGTTGGCGAGCGCGGCCAGAACGGCGCTCGCACTGATACTTCGGTCGTCGTAGGTGCGTCGCGAATCGATCGCACCACCCAACATGGTGGTGATGGCGGTCTCCATGGCGCTCTGCAGCTCGCGAATGTGCCGGGGTGGCGGGAAGTATTCGTCCTCCTCGGTGGCGCGAACCTGTGTGAATCCACCCGCGGGCGCGAGGCGTTCGATGACCGCAACCACGAGTTCTTCCGGGGCCGATGCCCCTGCCGTCACACCGATGGTTCCGTGCAGATCGTCGGGGAGTTCGGTCGCCTCGTTCACGCGCACGACGCGCGGACAGCCGATCTCACGAGCGAGTCGCTCCAAGGCGAGCGTGTTGCTGGAATTGGCGCTACCGATGACCACCATTGCGTCGACATCGCCGGCAATCTTGGTGAGTGACGCCTGCCGATTGGTGGTGGCAAAACACAGATCGCTACGGCCAGGGGTCCAGACGGCCGGAAAGCGAGCCTTCACGGCCGTGGCAACACCCTCCCATTCGCGATGTGACAACGTGGTTTGGGCGAGGAGAGCAACGGGTTCGGTGAATTCGGGGAGTGCGGCCACCTCGTCGAGGGTCTCCACCCGCGTGATGGCATCCGGTGCAACGGCCATCGTGCCGACGGCTTCTTCGTGGCCCTCGTGTCCCACGTAGACGATGTGGAAGCCCTTGCCGGCTCGCGTGCGCACCTCGTGGTGCACTTTGGTGACGAGTGGGCAGACGGAGTCGACCATGTAGCTGCCGCGACTGCGGGCATCCGCAACGACCGCGGGCGCCGAACCGTGTGCGGACAACATGATCGGACGTCCCACCGGAACCTCGCTGACGTCGTCGACGAATACCACACCGCGTTCGGTGAACCGATTCACGACGATTCGGTTGTGGACGATCTCGTGGTAGCAGTACACCGGTGCGTCGAACGTGCGCACCATCCACGCCAATGCCTTGATGGCCATTTCCACACCCGCGCAAAAACCGCGGGGAGCAGCAAGCAGTACGTTGTCCACGGTCATGCGACATCACCACGGTACCGTTAACGAAGTGACGAACGGAGACGCCCGCAAAAGCGTCGTCATCGTCGGACGTCCGAACGTGGGGAAAAGCACGCTCTTCAATCGGTTCGTGGGTGAGCAAGCGGCAATCGTCGAGGATCATCCCGGCGTCACGCGCGATCGACACACGCGCGAGGTGGAATGGTGCGGTCACCACTTCGATCTGGTGGATACCGGTGGCTGGATGCCCGGCGGAAGCGCGCTCGACTCCAAGGTGAGTCGCCAGGTCGAGGCGGCGGCGCGAGCCGCCGACATCGTCATTTTCCTCGTGGATGCAGCGGTCGGACTGAACGACGACGATGAGTCGATTGCGGCGTGGCTTCGCACCACCGGGCGGCCGATCTTGTTGGTGGCCAACAAGGTCGACGGCCCGAACGCCGAGACGGATCTATGGCAGTTCCTCAGCCTTGGGTTGGGTGACGCGGTTCCGGTGTCGGCAATCCACGGGCGCAAGTCGGGCGACTTGCTCGACGTGATCGTCGACCAGTTGGAGATCGAGGCCGACGATCCGTCGGAAACCGCCGGATTCGTTCGCAACCCGGAGACCAAGGAACCGCGAGTCGCCATCGTGGGGCGACCGAACGTGGGGAAGAGCACCTTGTTCAATCGTCTGGTCGGTGAGGAGCGATCCATCGTGCACGACATGGCCGGCACCACCCGCGACGCCGTCGATACGCGCGTGGAGACCCCCGACGGTCCCGTGGTGTTCGTGGACACCGCAGGAATGCGTCGTCGCAGCAAGGTCGAACCGGGAACGGAGTACTACAGCATCATCCGCGCATTGCGCGCAGTCGACGAGAGCGACATCGCCCTGCTCGTGATCGACGCAAGCGAAGGAGTGACGAGCCAGGACCAACGCTTGGCCGAACGAATCGACGCCAGTGGGTGCCCGATCGTTCTGGTGCTCAACAAATGGGAGTTGCTCGATGTCGAGCGCCGCGAGGAGGTCGAGGTCGAGCTGAAGCGCCGGTTGTACTTCATCGGGGACTCACCGATCGTTCGACTTTCGGCACTCACCGGCAAGAACGTCCATCGACTCCAGCCACTTCTCACCGACGCGATCACCAACTATCACAAACGCGTTCCCACCCGGGACGTGAATCGCGTGTTGGCAGCCGCACAACAAAAACAGCCCGCCGGTCAGGGTGCCCGCGTGCTGTACGCCCTGCAAGGGGCGGTGGATCCTCCCACCTTCACGTTGTTCGTGAATCGAGAATTGCCCCGGACGTACCTGCGGTACTTGGAGCGTTCCATTCGTGAGGCGTTCGAGTTCGGCTCGACGCCGATCAAGCTGCGAGTCCGTACTCGTTCCGAACAAGGGTGACACGTGCCGTGGTGTGAACCGTGCTCGCGGTACTTCGCGCCGTCGGCAATGACGAAGGACGGTGGTTGTCCGGAGTGTGGACGCGAGATCGAGCCATCACCGCGTTCGGGATCGACCCATGCCCCAACCTTGCGGGAACTCTCGGAGATGAGTGGTGAGAAGACACCATGGCACTTCAAACTGTTGATGGCGATGCTCGTTGCGTATCTCGGCTGGCGGATCATCGCTCCGTTTGTAGACTGACGGAGCCGTAGCTACGGGCTGTGGCGCAGCTTGGTTAGCGCGCTTGTCTGGGGGACAAGAGGTCGGGAGTTCAAATCTCCCCAGCCCGACGATGTGCGGGCGATTCGTTGCCACCACCACGCCGCAACAACTCGCCCTGCTGTTCGATGCCGTCCTCGACGATCCATTGGTCGATCAGTGGACGGCGAACTTCAACGTCGCGCCAACGACACAGATCCTGCACCTGACGGGGTCCGTTACGTCCGACGGAGAAGAACGTGTGCTCCGGCGGGCCCACTGGGGTCTCCTCCCGGCATGGTCCAAGGATCGCAGTCGGGCAGCAAGCATGATCAACGCGCGCAGCGAGACGTTGGCGGAGAAGCCAAGCTTCCGCCCGCTACTCGCAACGCATCGATGCGTGGTTCCCGTGGACGGCTATTACGAGTGGAAGACCACGGATGTGGATCCGAGGGTGAAGCAACCCAAGCAGCCGTACTTCGTGCGGTCGGCGGACGCCAGCCCACTCGCAATTGCCGGCTTGTGGACCACCTGGCGCGATCCCCAGCGTGGTGGTGAACAGGTACGTAGTTGCAGCTTGATCACCACGGCACCGAACGCCAGGTTGGCGGCGATTCACGATCGCATGCCCTGCATCCTCGACGGAGACGACGTGGATGAATGGTTGTGCGCCCCCGAACCCCCGCTTCACCTGCTGCGAACCGCCCCCGATGACCGACTGTCGGCGACGACCGTCAGTACCGCGGTGAACAACGTGCGCAACAAGGGTCCCGAATTGATCGAGCCGACGAGGACGACGCTGTTCTGACGTTGCCCGGGTCGTCACGCACCCGTGCGTGACGCGGTGGTCAATCGGATGCGACCGCGCCTGCCACGCCATCCTTGCGAAGTTGGGCAGCGAGTCGTGCTGCATCGGCCGCCAATCGCTCGGCGGGAACGTTCTGCTCTTGATTGGCGAAATTCAGGTGCGACATTTCCTCGGCGGGAATGCAGTGCAAGTGCACGTGTTGAACCTCGAATCCGGCGATGACCAGTCCGACTCGATCGGAACGAAATGCAACACGTTGAGCGAGCGCCACGCGACGGCCGATCTCGAAGACGTGGGCGTTGAGATCGGCGGGCATGTCCATCCAGTGATTGATCGGTTCACGAGGTACAACCAGGGCATGTCCTGGACGAATCGGCGCGATGGTCATGAAGACGACACAGTGATCGTCCTTCAGGGCGAAGTGTCCGGGAAGTTCACCGGCGATGATCTTCGAGAAGAGTGACGTCATGCAAAGCGACGATAGTTCACGGTTCGGGCGAACTAGCCTCCCTGCGGTGGCGCGCAACCTGGCAACATGGCCGAACGTCGTCACGCTCGCCCGACTCGCATGTTTGCCCGTGTTCCTGTGGCTTCTCTTTACCCGGAACGATCGCGAAGCGGCCGCTTACCTTCTCGGTGTCCTGGGGACGACCGATTGGATCGACGGTTGGCTCGCCCGGCGGCTGGATCAACGAAGTGAATTCGGTGCCGTGTTCGACCCGGCGGTGGATCGACTCCTGTTCATCGTGGGGGTGGGTTCCATCGTGCTCGACGGGGCGGTGCCGGCGTGGCTCGGATGGTCGGTGGTGGCACGCGAGGTGTTCATCGGCGCGCTGATGGTTGGCGGTACCACGTTGGGGATGGCGCGGTTTCCCGTGAACCAGTGGGGCAAGAACTACACGTTTGCGTTGATGATCGCATTTCCACTGCTCCTCATCGGTGCAAGTGATGCCGGTTGGGCGCTCGGTGGAAGGAATGCCGGTTGGGCCATCGCGATTCCCGGGCTCGTGATCAGTTATCTCACCGCCGTGGCATACGTTCCACAGGTGATACGCGGCGTACGGACGGCACGACGCAGCCGGTCCGCATCAGCCGCAACCTCACCCTGAGGCTACGGTTGAGGGCATGTTGATACCGAAGGACCTCTCGTACACACCGCAACATGAATGGGTGAGAATCACCGGCAACGTGGCACGGGTTGGCATCACCGATTATGCACAGGACGCGTTGGGTGACGTGGTGTTCGTCGGGGTGCCGAGCGTCGGGGCCACCGTCGCAGTCGACGAGTCCTTCACCGAGGTGGAGAGCACCAAGAGCGTTTCCGACATCTACGCGCCGGTAGCCGGCACGATCACTGCGGTCAACGAGGCACTCGCCGACCAACCGGAGCTTCTGAACCGGGATCCCTACGGTGACGGCTGGATTTGTGAAATCACCATCGACGGACCGGTTCCCAGTTTGATGGACGCTGCGGCATACGAGGCGCTGCTCGCTGGGTGACCGTGCAATACGTCTTCTGCAACCAGTGCGGCCACCGCAATCCACCGGTGTCGACCTTCTGTTCGGTATGCGGTGGGGTATTGGACAAGCCGAGTCTGCGAACCGGGGTGCTACCCAAAACCGACCCGTTGCTCGATGGCATCTTCGACGACGACAACGCGGTGGTGCAGGAGGGGGAGGTTGCGCCAGGCGAGGTGATGCTGGTCATACGGCAGGGACCCGAGATTGGAACGCGCTATTCCCTGGTGGGTGAACAGATCTCCGTCGGACGAGTCCCCGACAACGACATCCAATTGGACGACGTCACCGTCTCGCGTCAACATGCGGTGTTGGTCCGGCAGGGCACGGCATGGCTCGTGCGGGATCTGGGCTCGCTGAACGGCACGTACGTGAACAACGAGCGCGTGGACGAGTCCGTGATCGAGCATGGTGATGCACTGCAGATCGGCCGTTTTCACCTCGTTGCCTTCTTCGGTTGAGCGACGTGTCGGAGACCTTCCTCTCCATTGGGGAGGTGCTCGCGGCGTTGTCGGAGGAGTTCCCCGATGTCACCATCTCCAAGATTCGATTCCTTGAGAGCCAGGGACTGATCAATCCGGAGCGCACCAGTGCGGGCTACCGGAAGTTCACCGAGGCCGAGGTGGATCGACTCCGATTCATCCTGCGCGAGCAAAAGGACAACTTCCTTCCCCTTCGCGTCATTCGCGATCGTCTCGATGGCGAGACGAGTGACGGTCTGCTTCGTCCGCAGGACGTGACCGATCCGAGCATGCCACGCGGTATTCGGGTGCCGTCCGCCGGCCACCCCACGCATCGGCTGGCGACACAGCGCGCGGGAGCGGATCACTCCGCGCCCGGCGGAAGGTCGGGTGCCCGCAAGCGCAACGAGCGTCTCACGCATTCCGACATGCTCGAGGCGACCGGCGTGTCGAGCGAGATGCTCGGCTCGCTCGAGAGGATGAAGTTCGTACGTCCGTTGATGGTGGGGAGTGAGCCGTACTACGACGAAACCGATCGCGACATCGTCCATCTCGCGGGTCGGTTGGCTTCGTTCGGTATCGATCCGCGGTTGCTGATGTCGTGGCGGCTCTCCGCGGAGCGAGAGGCCGACGTGTTCGAGCCGCTCGTGCGTGCGGTGATGTCGCGACGAGGCTCGGACGCCGGCGGTGGGGCGAGTTCCCCGACATCGGTCAGCAACCGAGACGACGCGATGAAGTTGCTCGACGATCTCATTGCGCTCGGCGAGGAGTTGCGTACCGCCCTCTTGCGCAACGTCACCAAAGGACTGCGCAACGACGCCTGACCGATTGCTACGCTGACGCCATGAGCGCCAGCGATTCGGTCGACCTCGAATTGCTCGGCGTGCGAATCGAGGCCCCGGCAAACCAACCGCTCATGCAGCTGCGGGAGTCAGAGGGCGACCGACGACTCCTGCGCATCTACATCGGTGCTTCGGAGTACATGGCCATCGAACACGCGCTGGAGGGACGAGTTCCCATGCGTCCGCTCACCCACGACCTGCTCGTAAACGTGTTCGAGGATCTCGGGGCACATCTACGTCGCGTCGTCATAACGGAGATGCGCGACAACACCTACTATGCCGAGATTCAGTTGCTGCACCAGGGTCAGACCCATGCGATCTCGTGTCGCCCGTCGGACGCGGTGGCGGTTGCCGTACGTGCCGCCATCCCGATTTCGGCTCATCGGGGGGTGATGGACGAGGCGGGGATCGTCGTGCGGTCGGACGAGGACGACTCGGAGGAGATTCTGGTGGAGTTTCGCGATTTCATCGACAACATCAGTCCCGAAGATTTCCAGGAGAACCCTGAGGATTCGGGGAAGTAACAGCCGACGGTTGGCGGTGAGCCGCCGTAGCCGTAGCGTGTCAGTTCCATGGCAGTGACGCGGGTGAGCCAGTTCGATTCGGTCCGCACGTTCAGCGGTACCCACGCTGCACAGATCGTCGGTATCACCTACCGGCAACTCGACTACTGGGCGCGCACGGACCTCGTGCGTCCCTCGGCGCACGACGCCTCGGGAAGCGGGTCGCGACGCGAGTACGTCTACCGGGACCTCCTGGAGTTGAAGGTCATCAAGAACTTGTTGGACGCCGGAATAAAACTGGAATCCGTGCGCGCGGTGTTCAACTACCTGCGCAGGCACGTCACCACCGATGTGGCGTCCGCCCACGTGGTGATCAGCGGACAAAGCGTCGTACTTTGCGACGGGGAGCACCTGATCGACGCCGTTCGCAACGGCCAGGGTGTCCTGAACGTGTTGCCGCTTGCCAACGTGAAACACGAACTGGACGCGAGCATCATCGAGTTGAAGCGTCGCGAGCAGCAGGAGTACTCGGCTGCACGACAGGCCAATGAAGCCAAGTCCGGATCAACGGCTCGCTCGTTGCCAACTCGTCGTAGCATCGCCCGCTAACTAAATGACGGGATGCCGTTCGGTCGCCGTATGAACGGGCATCGCGTCTCGCCATGAACGGCCATCGCGTCTCGCCGCTCGACGAGGTGCACCGCGAATTGGGCGCCAAGATGGTGCCATTCGGTGGATGGGAAATGCCGCTGTCGTATCCCACCGGAACCATCGCCGAGCACATGGCCTGTCGTAACGATGCCGCGGTATTCGACGTATCGCACTTGGGCACGGTGCGAGTCGAGGGTGCCGGGGCCTTCAATGTGTTGCAACGTGAGTTCACCAACGACCTGCGCAAGGTGGCTCCAGGACGTGCGCAATACACCCACGCGTGCAACGATCGAGGTGGCGTCACCGATGACATCATCGTGTGGTGGTTATCCGAGGAGTGTTTCGACGTGATGCCGAACGCCTCGAACACCGAGCGCGTGCGCTCCGTGGTCGGCGGTACCGATACCACGACCCAGCGCGCGATTCTTGCGGTGCAGGGGCCGCACGCACGACACCGCCTCGCCACGGTGTCGCAGGGTGCCGCGAACGTGAAGCGGTTTCGCGTCGAGACGGTGGACGTCCTCGGCGTACCGTGCGTGGTGGCGGGTACCGGTTACACGGGTGAGGATGGTGTTGAGATCGCGGTTCCCGTCGATCACGCACCCAGCGTTGCGCGGGCACTGATTGCCGCCGGTGTGACCATGGCGGGTCTGGGTGCACGTGACACCTTGCGACTCGAGGCAGGGCTGCCGTTGCACGGCCACGAGCTCTCTGCGGACATCAGCCCCCTCGAAGCCAATCTCGGTTGGGTCATCGGTTGGGACAAGGACGATTTTCGGGGCAAATCGGCATTGGCCAACGAGCGGGCCGTCGGTGTCCGACGAAAACTCTGCGGGATTCGTACGACCGGACGTCGGCCCCCGCGTGATGGAGCTCGCGTGATGGTGGATGGTGTCGACAGCGGCGTGGTGACGAGCGGCAATTTCTCGCCGGTCCTCGGGGCCGGGATCGCATTCGCATTGCTCACGCCCGAGGCGACGCAGGTTGGTCGTTCGGTGGTGGTGAAGGTTCGGGACAGTGAACTCCCGGGCACCGTCGTGGCTACGCCGTTTGTGACTGCTCCGAAGTAGATCCCGCCGGGGGTGCGGTGGTTTTTGGCGTCAGGTTGGACATCGCCTTGCTCGCCAGCGACGGCAGGAATCCAACCAGCGATCCGGCTTGATCGGCCATTGCAGCGATGCGTCGGATTGGTTCCTCCACGTCGTCGAGCAGGCGGTTCACGCGGGAGGCGGCGTGATTGAGATTGTCCATGGTTGCGCCGACGTTCTCCAGCGCAACGATGAGTGCTTCGACCGTACGTCGGCCTTGATCGGCCAACTTGACGCCCTCGGTGACGGGATCGATGCTGCGCAACAGCGTAAGTAGGTCGCCAACGATCTTCTGAACGTCGAACTGGGGTGGTGGAGTCGTGCTCATACGTTGGTTGCAAGCGACTCTAGGGGCTCGCACGAGCACACCAAATTTCGGTCACCGTGCGCGGCATCGATTCGAGACACCGGTGGGAAATATCCGCGACTCCGAAGCGACGCAAGTGGGTACAGGGCGTAGGAGCGCGGGTAGATGCGGTCCCAATCGCCACTCACGTCCTCCACGGTGTGGGGCGCGTGGCGCAACGGTGAGTCCTCGAGGTTCCACTCACCGGACTCCACTCGGGTGATCTCCGCGCGGATTGCAATCATGGCGTCACAGAAGCGATCGAGTTCGGCCAACGACTCGCTTTCTGTCGGCTCCACCATGAGCGTGCCGTTCACGGGGAAGCTCATGGTGGGAGCATGGAACGCATAGTCCATCAATCGCTTGGCGATGTCGTCCACGGTCACGCCGGTGCGTTTGGTGATGTCTCGAATGTCGAGGATGCATTCGTGCGCCACGAGACCATTGGTGCCGGTGTAGAGCGTGGGGTAGTGCTCGCGCAGTCGATGTGAGACGTAGTTCGCACTTGCAATCGCCTGTTGCGTCGCGCGCCGCAGTCCATCGGGGCCCATCAGTCGCACGTAGACCCATGAGATCGGCAGGATGCTGGCCGAACCGAACGGTGCGGCCGAAACCGGACCGACCGAGCCGGGTCGGCTCGCGTCAAAGAGTGGTTGCAGGGGATTGCCCGGAAGGAACGGGGCCAGATGCGCTCGTACACCCACGGGTCCAACTCCCGGCCCGCCACCGCCGTGGGGAATGCAGAAGGTCTTGTGCAGGTTGAGATGGCTCACGTCGGCACCGAAGTGACCCGGCTTCGCGACGCCAACCAAGGCGTTGAGGTTGGCGCCATCCACGTACACCTGACCTCCGTGGGAATGCACGAGGTCGCAGATCTCACGCACTCCCGATTCGAAGACGCCGTGGGTCGATGGATACGTGATCATGAGCGCAGCCAACCGATCGCCCGCTCGCTCACATTTCGCGCCGAGGTCGGCGATATCGACGTTGCCCTCGCCGTCGCAGGCAACGACCACCACATCCATTCCTGCCATGACTGCACTCGCGGCGTTGGTGCCGTGGGCGCTCGAGGGAATGAGGCACACCGTCCGTCGTGAATCACCCCGACTGGCGTGGTAACCGCGGATGGCAAGCAGTCCCGCGAATTCACCCTGGCTCCCCGCATTGGGCTGAAGGCTGACGGCGTCGTAGCCGGTGACCTCGCAGAGCATTCGTTGCAGCTCGTCGATGAGTCGCGCGTACCCTCGTGTGTCGCCGGCCGGTGCGTGCGGATGGATGTCGGCGAATTCGGGCCATGTGATCGGAATCATTTCGGTGGTTGCGTTCAGTTTCATCGTGCACGAGCCGAGCGGAATCATCGTTCGATCGAGCGCGAGATCCTTGTCGGCAAGACGTCGCAGGTAACGAAGCATCTCGGTCTCGGTTCGGTAGCGACGAAACGTTGCCTGATGCAGGAAGTCGTCGCGTCGCTGAAGGTCATCGGCGAGTGCGAGGCCGAGCGTTCGCTCCCGAATCTCCTCTTCGGAACAGACGGCGCCGAAGCATTCGAGGATGTCGACCACCATTCGAAGATCCGTCGTTTCGTCGAGACTGAAACCAACCGTGTTGTCGTCGACGACGCGGAGGGCGATGTTGTGCTTCGTTGCGCGCGCGTGCACCGACGCAGCGTCGACCCCACGTACGAAAATCGTGTCGAATCGCGAGCCTGCGTCGATGTGGCCGAGGTCGTGCTCGCGAATCAGCGAGACGGCAGCCTGCGTGAGTGAGTTGATACGACGGGCGATGGTTTGGAGGCCGTCGCGACCGTGCCAGGCGGCGTAGAACCCGGCAATGTTGGCGAGCAGCGCCTGTGCAGTGCAGATGTTGCTGGTGGCCTTCTCCCGGCGAATGTGCTGCTCGCGGGTTTGCAGGGCCAGCCGAAGGGCGGGGCGACCCTTGGTGTCCGTGCTCACGCCGACGAGACGACCGGGCAGCGAGCGCGCGAATGAGTCGGTGGCGGCGAGGAATGCGGCGTGCGGACCGCCGTAACCCATCGGAACGCCGAAGCGCTGAGCGCTGCCGACGGCAATGTCGAAACCGAGCGATGCCGGAGTCGTCAGCAGCGTGCTTGCCAGAAGATCCGTAACGCACACCGCCACTCCGCCGCGTTGGTGCGTCGCGTCAACGACGGACCGTGTTTCAGCGTCGGTCGCCACGATGCCGCTCGACGACGGTCGCGAGACCACCACGCAGAAGGCATCGACCGACGCAAGTTCGTCGAACGGGACCAGTAGCACCTCGATACCCACCGGTTCGCATCTCGCCCTGAGTACGGCGATGCTGTGGGCGTGGGTGTCGCTGTGCACCGCGACGGTGCGACTCTCGGACTTGGTGGTTCTGCGAGCCATGGTCACCGCCTCCGCGATGGCAGTCGACTCGTCCAGCAGCGACGCATTTGCGATGCCGAGCCCGGTGAGTTCGGTGATGACCGTCTGGAAGTTCAGTAGTCCCTCGAGTCGGCCCTGACTGATCTCTGGTTGATACGGGGTGTAGGCCGTGTACCATGCCGGATTCTCGAGCACGTTTCGCAGAATGACCGGCGGGGTGATCGTGGGGTAGTAGCCGGCACCGATCGCGCATCGACGCACCACGTTTTCCTTCGCAATCTCGCGGAGTTCCGCCAACACCTCCGTCTCGGACAGCGCAGCGGGTAGGGCAAGGGCCCGGTCGTGCATGATTGCGGCCGGAACGACGGCCGAAACCAGCGCATCGTTGGACTCGTATCCAAGTTCGCGAGCGATTCCGGAACGCTCGTCTGCGTTCGGACCGATGTGGCGTGTTTCGAAAGTCATGGTGCCTCGCTGTCGACGGTGGTGATTCCGGTACGTGACCGCACCGGCACCCCCGCTGTCCCTGATACCTGAGAGCTTTGGCGATGACTCGCTTATCCCCGTCGGTGGAGAAGGCGTGAGCCCCCTCGCTTTCCAGCGTTGCACGTCGCCTCGGTTCGGGGACCTGAGAGGTTCCGGGGTGGTTGCTCCTTCGGTGTGACGGTGCACCGGACGTGCACTTCACTCTCCCGAGGCGACGATTGCAGTCGAAAGCGTAGTACGCGACCGGGTGATCACCGCAACGGTGCGCCGTCTAGAGTGACGCCATGACCGCAGCACCGATCACCTCCAGAGCCCTCACCGACGCCGTCAGCCCGTTTTTTGGCGACTTGGGAAGCAAGTACATGCTCGATCCCGCGACCGCCGAGATCGGCAAGGCCGCCGGGTACTCCGACGGGTTCTCGTTCTACATGGCTGGACGAGGCGGCGTCCTCGGCGACGTCGATGCCGATGTGGTGTATTCGGCGTTCATGTTCTTCGACCACAACCTCGTGCGCAAGATGTGGGAACGAGGCACTGCGGTGGAGGGCGCACGAAAGGCCGGAACCCGTTACGCGGGCGCAGCCGACGCCTGGGGCAAGGCACATCTTGCAGGCTTCGGTGGCACCGCGCGCTTCAACGAACTGGCGCAGAAGGTCGTGGACTCCGTCGACGTCGGAGGTCTCTCGTTGTTCGCCGGACTTCGAGCCGAACCGCTCTCGAGCGACCCGGTGGAGCGTACGTACCGGTTGGTGACGTACCTGCGCGAACTCCGCGGTTGCATCCACATCAATGCGGTGGTTGCCGAAGGGCTCTCGGGAATCGAGGCGGTGCTGGCGTCGCAGAACGGGGAGTTCTTCGCCAAACTGCACGGGTACCAGGAGCCGTACCCGAACGTGGCACACCTTGCCGAACGTCGGGCCCATGCCGAGGAGGTCACCGCACAGCGGATGGCCGACATCTACGAGCGTTCGTTGACCGGAGCGGAGCGGGGCGAGTTCGCCGCGCTCGTTGCGGAATTGAAGACGGCCGTCGTTTAGTCGTCGTCTAGACGCAGCGGTTGGTGAGCGTTCCGACGCCGTCGACGCTGGATACGAGGACGTCCCCCGGCGCAAGGAAGCGGGGCGGCTTGCGGGCTGCGCCGACGCCGCTCGGTGTTCCGGTAAATATGACGTCGCCGGGGAGCAGCTCGACGATCGTCGAAAGGTACGCAACGAGCCGGGGAATGGAAAAGATCAGGTCGTTGCTGTTCGATTGCTGCACCACCTCGCCGTTCAACGTGCAGGTGAGCGCGAGCGAGTCGCGCTGGGAAAGTTCTCGCGCGTCCACCAACCACGGGCCGAAGGGGGTGAATCCGGCACGACTCTTGCCGAGGCTGAACTGCGGCGGCTGAGTGGCACGTTGCAACAAGCGGTCGCTTACGTCCTGCCCGACGCAGATGCCGGCGATGCGGTCCCAGGCGTTCGACTCGGGGATGTCGCGTCCACCGGACCCCACCACCGCAACGACCTCGATTTCCCAGTCCACGGTGGCCACGGTGATGGGGATGTCACCGTGCGGCGCGTTCACCGACGACGCGAACTTGGTGAACGTGAGCGGAGAATCGGGTATTGGTGCACCCGTCTCCACCGCGTGGGCGCGGTAGTTGAGTCCGATACCGAAAATCTGACGCGGTTCGGGGGACGGCGCCCCGAGATCCGTTGCCGAGAACGCAACGGGTGTCGCCTGAAGTGAGGGCGCAACGTTTCGTAATTCGTCCCAACGGGCGAAGACACTCATCGGTAAATGACCGAACGTGCCATCGGTGGCTCGTTCGAGATCGATGGCAGTACCACCACCGTCTGGCTGCGTCGACGCGATGATCGATGCCCGTCCGTTGATGTTGGCGAAGCGGAGGTTTCCGGACGGTTGGGACATGTCCATCACAGTAGTTTCTGGACTACCCATGCACGTATTGATCGTTGGTGGTGGCCCGGTGGGACTCACCACTTCCATCGCACTGTCGTCGGTGGGGGTATCCAACACCGTGATCGAGAAGAGCGCCGACGTCTACGGTTTGCCGCGGGCAA
>JAFMFM010000002.1 GCA_017856115.1 Actinomycetota bacterium
CGGTGGCTCAGCACGTGGCACACCACGCACCGTGTCCGGTGGTACTCGTTCCCGCATGACCCCGACCTCACTAGGGTCGCCTCATGCCCGTCTGGACCGCAGAGGATGGGGGACCGCGTCGTCAACAGTGGTTGGCGGGAGCAGAACTGAACCTCGGCGAAACGGAAACACTGCAGGTGACGGGCCGCACGATGATGGTGGTCACGATGGTGGTGCTCGCATCGCCGGAGGAAGTATTCGTGTTGTGTCACACGGGTGGCGATGATGCGGTGTCGTGGGTGGAGCAGGTGCATCCACAGTCATTGGAGCCGATTGCAACGAGTGAGAAGCTCGCCGGTGGTCGTGCGTGGCCCGGTGGCATCGCAGTGCACCCGAACGGTGATCTGTACGTGGTGTTCGGAAACCATGCGCACCGCCTGAACCGCCGTTTGGAGGTAGTGGCATCGTGCGAACTGCCACGGCTGCGCCCGTACAACAGTTTTGTGCTGTTGCCCGACGGCAACGTGGTCACCAAGGATTTCTCGGGTTCGCGACCCGGCAACGAGTTGACGGAGCCGTTCGACGCCACCGAACTGGTGGTGCTCGAACCGGAGGAGTTGGGGGTGGTGGCCTCGCTCCAACTACCCGAGGCGTCGATTGCCCGACTTTCGGCCGACGACAACGATGTATACGTGGTGGGAACGTCCGCACTCTGGCGTGCACGTTGGAATGGTTCTTCGCTGACCCTCGACGACTTTTCTGCGAAATATCGACTTATGGAGGGGCAGACCTACGGCTGGGACACCGTGATTGCCGATGGCTGTGCGTGGCTCTTGGACAACGGGGAGTCCACCCACAAGTTCTCCGGGACCCTTCGTGGAGTTGGTACCGCAACCGCGCCGTTGCACCTGGTTCGCGTGTGGCTGGATTCCGGGCGCGTCCAGCTCACCGAGATTTGCGGGTTGCCGGGAGGTGTCGTGGCAAATCCGCCGCTCGTCGACACGGAACGCAAAGTGGTGGTTGGTTTCGATAGTGGCAACGGGGTACTTGCAGGATTCCGCTACGACTCCGAGACGCTCGTGCCGCTGTGGTCGCACGAACAGAATCATGGTTCGCACATGTTGCTCTATCCGGCGTCGGGCGAGTTCATCAGTGCGCACTACGACGCAGAACGTGGGGTGGAGCAACTGGTGGTGCGCGACGTGGTCACCGGACGAGAAAAGACGCGAGTCGACACTGGCTCGCCCATTCAGTCGGTGGTGTTTCCAGCATGCGGATCGCAACGCGACTTCTACTGGTGCAGCATGCTGACGCTGAGTCGAATCAGCGTCGTGTGACCTACGAGGTCATGCCGCGCAGGCCCGTGAGGTGCCGCGCATACTCGATCTCGCCCATGTGTCGCAACGCGTGTTGGTAGATCCAACACTCAAGACCATCGAGCACCGTAATGCCCGCGTCACCGCCGACACGCGCAGAGAACGTGGACGCGACTTGCGGCGGGTACGGCTTTGAAAAGATGACACGCGAGAGATCATTGGGATTCAACTCCGCGGTCCAGGTCTCCACGCGGGCGAACACCTGCCCCATGTAATCCTTGAATGCGTCGTAGTCGCCAATTTGCTGGTGCACCATCTCCTCGACCGTGCGATGCTTGCCGTGGTCGGCGATCTTTGGAAGCACTCGTGCAGCCCAGTCGTCGTTCCACAGCGGTGGATTTCCGTTCAGCAACATGAGTGATGCGTCGATCATGTTCACGATGTGGAACAAACTGAACGCGATGGGCAGCACGTCCTCGCGCTCCTTGTAATTGACGTGGTGCAGGTCCATCGTTGCGGTGGCATCCTCGTACAGCGAAAAGATGGCCCGCATGCGACGGCGGAGCGAGTCGAGTACCAGATCGGACATGTCGCGAGCGTACACTGACCACATGTTCAACTATCAACTCGGCGTGCACGAGGTAACCGATGGATGTTTGGCATATCTCCAGCCGGATGGTGGTTGGGGTTACAGCAACGCGGGTCTCGTCGTGGGTGACGGCCAATCTCTGCTGGTGGACACCTTGTTCGACCTCAACCTGACCGATGCGATGTTGAACTCCATGAAGCCGTTTACGAGTTCGGCTCCGATTTCCACCGTGGTGAACACCCATGCCAACGGCGATCATTGCTACGGCAATGAGCGTGTCGTGAATGCCGAGATCATCGCGTCGCGTTCGGCGGCCGAGGAGATGAAGGAAGTTCCGCCCCAGATGCTCGCGGCGTTGAACGCCGCGCCGGGTGAGGTGGGCGACCTCTTCAGGTCGTTCTTCGGAGACTTCGACTTCTCGGGAATCACCCTGACCCCACCGACCCGCACGTTCGACGGACGACTCGACATCGAGGTGGGTGGTCGCGTGGTGGAGTTGATGGAGGTCGGGCCGGCGCACACCAGTGGCGATGTGATCGTGCACGTACCGGATGCCAAGGTGGTGTACACGGGGGACATCCTCTTCATAGACGGAACACCGATCGTGTGGGCCGGACCACTGGAAAACTGGATTGCTGCATGCGACCTCATCACGTCGCTCGGTGCCGACGTGGTGGTTCCCGGACACGGTCCGATCACCGACAATTCCGGCGTAGCCGAGGTTCGTGACTACCTGTCGTACGTGTTGCGTGAGGCGTCGGTTCGCCAGGATTCGGGGATGGATGCATTCGATGCGGCCCGCGACATCGCACTCGACGCATTCGGCACCTGGGGTGAGTTCGGTCGAATCTGCGTCAACGTCGACACCGTGTATCGATCACGAGATCCGCAGCACAGGAGCCCGGACGTGGTCGAACAGTTCCGCCGGATGGCGGCGGTGGAGCAGGCGAACGGCTGACGTACTACTGGTGATCCGGAAGGATCACCGAACGACCATCCGTGGTGGCGGTTACCCGGATGTTCTGGTGGTACACGTCCGAGAGCAGGGCATCGGTGAGAACCGAACGCGGGTCGCCACTGGCGACGCAGCGTCCCTGATGCAACACCACCACCTTGGTGGCGAATCGCATCGCAACGTTGAGGTCGTGCAACACGGCGATGACACCGCGGCCCTCGTCAACGAGAGATCGGGCGATGGCGAGGAATCGCTCCTGCTGGCCGATGTCGAGAACGGCGGTTGGCTCGTCGAGCAACAACAACGGGGTGTCCTGGGCAAGGACACGTGCCATCGAAACGCGAGCCTGTTCGCCCACGGACAGGGTTTGGTACGTGCGGCCCGCCAACGAGGCAACCTCCATTCGTTGCAGGGCGGCGGCGATGCGGTCGTCGTCGTTGGCGTCGAGCCACGGGCTACGACCCATCGCCACGATCTCCCTGACCGTGAAGGGAAACGAGATCGCGATTTGTTGCGGGAGGACGGCACGGACACGCGCAAGTTCACGCTGCGCGAACGAGGTTACGTCACGGCCGTTGATCGCAACCGAGCCACTCGCCAGCGGGAAGTCACCGGCAATCGCCCCCAGCAACGTCGACTTACCTGCTCCATTCGGGCCGAGTACCGCCAGCAACTCACCTGACTGCAGACTGAGCGACACGTCGTTGAGCAACGCGGAGCCACCGCGTTCCACCACCACGTGCGATGCGACGAGCGAAGAACTCATGCCCATCCACCTTGACTGCGTCGGGTGCTGCGCAATAACAGCAGGAAGAACGGCGCACCGATGAGCGCCGTGACGACGCCCAGCGGAAGCTCTGCCGGCGACAAGAGGGTTCGTGCGGCGAGGTCCGCCAGGAGCGTCACGCTGGCACCGAGAAGAGCCGCCGTCCACAGCAGGTGTCGGTGACGCGGCCCAAGGACGATGCGCATGATGTGCGGAACGAGCAAACCAACGAAGGCGATCATGCCCGTTGCAGCCACTGCACTGGACGCGAGCAATCCAACGACCGCAATGGCCTGAAGTCGGACCGGTTCCACTCGCACGCCGAGGTGCGTGGCGGGACGATCGCCGAGTGCGAGCGTGTCGAGCACCCTGGCGAACTTTGCACTCATCGCCATCCCGAGCAGCGCGAGTGGCACCACGACACCAACCGCCTTCCACGTCGCCAACCCGAGCGTTCCGAGACTCCAGAACGTGACCGATCGAATTTCGTCATCGTCTGCGACGAACACCGCAAAGCCAATGACCGCACCGGCAAAGGCGTTGATCGCAATGCCGGTGAGAATCAGCGTGACCACCTCGGTCTTGCCATCGGAACGCGACAACACGTAGACGAGTGCGGTGGAGAGTGTGCCTCCGAGAAATGCGGCGAATTGGACACCGAGCGGCAACTGGTTGAGACCGACGATGATGGCAATCACCGCGCCTACTGCGGCGCCCGCCGATACTCCGACGGTCGCCGGTTCGGCCAGGGGATTGCGGAAGATGCCCTGCATGATGACGCCTGCGACGGCCAGACTCGCGCCCACCAGGATCGCCAGCACGATTCGGGGGAGGCGAACCTGCCAGAACACGTTGTGCGCCACGGCCTCTGCCGTATCGCGACTCGGTCCGTCACCGATGATGCCGAACAAGTCCGACAAGGAAATCCGAAAGGCGCCGGTTGCAAGTGACAGCAGGGTGGTGACGCTGAGCAACGCAACGAGAAACACTGCCACGGCGGGAAGGCTGGTTCGTCGGGCGATAGTCATGTGTCGCTACTGAAGGTGTTCAAAAGTTCCGCCAATCTCGCGATGAGGGCTCCGGTTCGTGGACCAAATGAGAGTAGTAGGTCGTCGTCGACCGCGATCACGGCGCGCGTGGCGGCGGCACGAGTGCTCGACACACCGGGAAGCGCGAGCAGTCCGTCGATGCCGCCGACGGAGTCCAATCCGCGAGTCATCACGAGCAGCACGTCGGGATCGGCCTGCACGATTGCCTCGGCGGTGAGGGGAGTGAAGGCGGAGAGACCGTTGAGCGCACCAACGTCGACCGCCCCCGTCGCCGCAACGAGTTCGTCGGCACCCGATCCTGTCCCGCCGAGCAAGTAGACCGACGCAGTTCCACGGACGTACAAGAATGCGACACGAAGTACGTCGGCGTACGCGCCAACACCGCGCAGTGCATCGTCGATTGCTCGTTGTGTGAGATCCACGAGGCGGTCGCCCGCGCGCGGAATACCCAACGCACCGGCGATCATCTCCACCCGACTCGGTAGATCGGACAACGTCCATACTTCGGGCGCGACGAGCACGGCCACGCCGGCGGCGCGCAGTTGTTGCAGGGCCTCCGGCGGACCGGTGCGAGTATCGCCGATCACCACGCTCGGCCGGAGCGAAAGCACGCTCTCGGCACTGATGTCGTGACCGTTGCTCACCTCTTCGACATCAAGGAGCGATGCCAGGGTCGTCGTGGCATCCCGACCGATGATGAAATCCTGCATCCCGAGCGAGACGACGATCTCGGCGATTGCTTCGTTGAGCACGATGATTCGCGAACTGTCGGTGACCTCCACCACGATGCCGTCGGCACCCGTGGTGATAGTGGGGAGCCTCGGCGACTCCGGCTCCACCGTGGGAAGCGGAAAATCCTGCGACAGAATGAACTGTGCGTCGGATTCCGAAGTCGGCGTTCCTCCGCCGCATGCGGCCAACCCCATGACGAGCAACGACCCCACCACCAGCAATCGTCGCGACATCGGCTTCAAGGGTATGAGCGCAGTACGACGACACCGAAACCGGGGGCTGAGACGTTGGTTACCTTTGCTCGCTTCGTCGATGGTGTTCACGGGTTGTGCAGCGACCGACGAGATAACGATTACAGCGACCGACGAGTCCACCACCTCGGTGGCAGCAACGGAATCAACCACCACGGTCGCACCGGCAGTGATACCTGCGCCGACCACCACGCTTCCACCTGCCACAACGCTCGAGCCCCCCGATACGAGTGTCGCGGCGGCCACCCCAACGACCATCACGATGACTGCATCGTCCACCACGACCATTTCCACCTCGACGAGCAAGGTTGCACAAAAACCGCGACCAACTCTCATCGTGAGTCAGACCGCAGGTCTCGATCCCGCCGGAACGTTGGTAACCGTACGCGGCACGGGATTCGATGTGACGAAGGGCGTCTATGTGTTCGTGTGCAATCAAGTGGAGTGGACCAGTGCTCGTCGTTGCGTGGGTGGAGTGAACGTGGACGGCTCGTCCCCGTTGTCGCAGTGGGTATCTTCCAACCCGCCCGGGTATGCCATAGGTCTCACGGTTCCCTTCGTCGCCGACGGGTCGTTCGTCGTACCGTTACTCGTGCGAGCAACGGATGACTCGACGAACCTCATCGACTGCACCAAGGAACGGTGCGGTGTGGTGGCATTCGCCGACCATACGCGGCGCGACGATCGTTCCCAAGACGTCTTCGTGCCGATCAGTTTCGGCGCTGGCTCGTAGCAACGACCCATCCGACTTCAAAGGAGCCCACCGTGACACGGAAACCAACTGCGAAATTGATCGTTCGACTGACCATGGGACTGCTCGTCGGGGCAATTCCTCTGATTTCGGCGTCACCGGTCTCGGCCGCGGTGGTGGTGACACCGAGCAAGGCGACGAACCTGGTCGATGGCGAGCAGATCACGCTGACACTCTCGGGTATTCCTGCCAGCCAAGGTGTCTACATTCGTCAGTGCTACAAGCCGACCGTTGGTCAGCGTGACACCACCGGTTTGAAGTGCAATGGCAGCCTGAAGCGCATCGATGAAATGATCTGGGCCACCATGTTCGGCGCACGAGGATCGCAGTCGGCAGCCGGCACGTTGACACTTCCGCTGAAGAACGAAGTGGTGATGTACGAAGCCGATGGAACGACGGTGAAGGAAACCCTGAGTTGCGGCGTCTCAGATTGTGCGATCTTCGTGCATCGAGATCATTTGGGCTTGCAGGACACCAGCCTGGACACCGTGGTTCCGCTCACGTTCTTGCGCGAGCAGGTGGTGAAGTCTCGGCGTATCGGTCTGGCGAAGGATGGTGCGATGCAGAAGGTCGGAAGCAGCATCCAGTTGCGGAACTCGGCATTGGTGACCAATCAAGGCTCGAAGGTGCGCGTCACCAGCAGGGCGGCGCTACGTATTCCGCAGCCGGGAAGGTTCGAGTCGACGGTGTGCACCGTGGTGAAAGGTTCGTCGTCCACCACCATTCGTTTCATGAAGAAGGGCACCTGCGTACTGGAGTTGACGGCCAAGGCCACCAAGACCCACCAGCGGTTTAGTGCCACCTTCACCTATACGGTCGGCTGAATCGAGTTCTCAACCAGTCGGGCCGGGGCCCGTCCTTCTAGCCCTTGACGGCACCGGCGATCAGCCCGCGGACGAAGTACCGCTGCATGGAGAAGAACACCACGAGTGGTGCGGCCGTTTGAATGAAGGCGGCCGCCGGAAGTAGGTGTTCGTTGGTACCGAAGTCGCCTGCCAAGTTGGCAATCAGGATGGTGGTGGGCAGGGCGTTGGGGTTGGTTCCGGCCATCGTGTTGGCGATGAGGTAGTCGTTCCACGTCCAGAGGAACTGGAAGATCGCAAAGGCCGCGAGCACCGGAATGGACAGGGGTACCACGAGCCGCCAGAAGATGGTGAAGTGATCGGCCCCGTCAACGCGTGCCGACTCGAAGATCTCACCGGGCAACCCGGCGATGTAGTTGTGAATGAGGAAGATTGCAAACGGCAGTGCGAATCCCGTGTGTGTGAGCCACACCGCCGTGGTGGTGTTGACCAGATTCAAGTCGGGGAACAACGTGACCGTCTTTTCGATCCAAGGAATCGTCACGTGGGCGCCGCCGACGTACAACTGCAACAGTGGAATGAGTGCAACTTGCAGGGGTAGGGCGAGGAGCGACACCGTGGCGACGAACAAGGTCTTTCGACCCTTGAACTTCATCCAAGCGAAGGCGTAAGCGGCGAATGCGGCGATGGAAATCGGAATGATGGTTGCCGGAACGCTGATGGCGATGGAATTGAGCAACGACTTTCCGAGGTTGGTGTTTACGTTCGTTTCGAATATTCGGCGGTAATTGTCGAGCGTGAGCTCATCCGGCTGCACGGTCCACCAGCCACTACCACGCTGGTCATCGCGAGACCGCCACGAGTTGATGAAGAGGCTGACGGTGGGAAGACTCCACACCACCACGATGAACCACAGTCCGGCAACAGGCAAGCGTCGCAAGCGCCCGTACAGCCACGCAATGGGGCCGGTCTCGGTGTCGCGGACCTGGGTGTGGGTGGTCATGTCAGGTCGTCCTGTTCATGCGGCGGATGTTGATGTACATGATGGGCAACACCGACACAAAGATGAGCACTGCAAGCGCGGCACCGAGACCGATGTTGAGGTTGTAGAAGGCCTCTCGGTACATGTTGTTGGAGAGCACCTCGGTGCCGAAGTTGCCGTTGGTCATCACCTTGACGATGTCGAACACCTTCATCACCAGCACCATGATGGTGGTGGCAACCACGCCGATGGTGGGTCCGATCTGGGGCATGGTGACGCGCCAGAAGATCTGTTGAGTGTCGGCACCGTCGATTGCGGCAGCCTCGGTAAGTTCGCGGGGCACTGCACGAATGGCGGCAGAAAAGATGACCATGGCAAAGCCCGTTTGAATCCAAACGAGCACGAGCATGAGCCAGAAGTTGTTGAAGGGCGGCTCCTGCAGGAAGTTGATGGGATCAGCGATGATCTCGCCCGATTTTCCGACTCGTTGACCGCCAAGACCGGTGCCCACCAGTTGCCAGTAGCGAAGCGAGAACCAGATCCCGCCGCCAGCAATTGCTGCCGGGAGTGCGATCTTCGTCCACTGCCGACGAACGAGTGACCGAGTTGCCGCGAGTAGTGCCAATGCGGTCGGCACGAGCACCACCACGCCAACGAGCAGTCTGGCGAGGCCTGCTCCGGTGCTGAGCTTGCCAAGGCCGACCCACAGCGCATTGAGCGTGCCGGACTGTGGTTTGGATGCGTCGCGTGAGATGTAGACGAGGCGGAAGATGACCGATGCGCCGACCATCGACACGGCGAGCGGCATGAAGATGATGGCCTTTGCGGTGCGTTCGAACCGGACTCCGTCGGCCAGCACCGCGATGAGCAGTCCAAGTCCCGTCGAAAGTGCGGTAACCACGAACACCCACCAGAGGTTGTTGACGAGAGTCCCACGCAATGTGGAGAACAGGGCGAACCCGGCGAACATCACGGCAAGAACGAGCGGCGGAGCACTTGCGCTACCGAACTCGACGAAGTGCCCCGAGCGACGTCGACTGCGAATGGCCAGTAGTACGAACACCACGAAGCACACGCCGGCCGCCACGGTGAGACGACTGGTCCAGAGCGATCCGAATCGCGACATGTCCCAGGCCTTCGGGTCACGGAAAATCGAGATGTAGTTGTCGACGCCGACGAAAGCCGATCCCTTGCGGTCGAGAAGGGACAGATAGATGGTGCGCAAGGAAGGAATCACCAATGCGATTGCGATGAATCCCAGTGCGGGCGCCAGAAACACCGCGGCGCGAGCGCGACGTTCGGTTGCCACACGACGTTCGCCGCTCACTGCCGGGACGAGAGCCCAGCGCGCACCGACAAGACCGCCGATTATCGCACCCAGCACGATTCCGGAAACGGTCGATGATGCCCCGAGTTCGCCGACGCCCCAAGCGCCGAGCACCAGACCCACAACGGCTCCAAGGAGCGCCATGCGCAGAACCGGGAGGGTGCGAACACCACGATGCACGATCGCTCCGATCGCACCGAAGAACAGGACGGAAAGCACGGCAACCAGTGCCGCTTCACCAGGGACGAGGTTCGGTCGAGCCGTGTCGACGAGGAGTGCGCCGAGAACGCCTCCAACCGTGCCGATGAGTAGAACGTCGAGGATGATCCGACGATCACGTCGGACTTGGCGTTCGGCGACGAAGGTTGCGGTACCGACGGCAACTGCAACGGCGATCGGTAGCCAAGTCCATTGGACGAAGGATCGCACGAACGATGCACCGGCTGCCGCGGTGGAGTACTGCGTGAGGCGGTTGCCACTGAGAACGCCAGCCACGACGAAACCCGTCAGTGCGCGGGAAAGATAGGTTGCGCGAACGGACGTATCGCGCATTCGATTGACCAAGAGGTTGGCCAGCACCCAGAGAGCACCGCTCACGCCCACGGCGATGGTGACGGTGAGGAGGGTGGAGAGAATTTGTCCGATGAATTCTCTCATGTCAAATCTTCATCACGTGGGTGAAGCCCTCCATTGTGGTTCGGGGCACCGACACTTTCGTGCCGGTGCCCCGATACCTATTGCAAATTTCTCGGTAGTCCGGAGACTACGTCGTTACGTACCTCAGCCAGGCCAGGACGCTTCGATTGCGTCCGCAGCCTCTTGCGCGGTGAGATCACCGTTCACTGCTGAAGTTCCATCCGTCCAGAACGTTCCCGCACCGACATCGGCCGGCATGAGGTCTGACGCGTCGAATCGCACGATCGCGGCAGTCTCAAGAATCTTGAGGAACGACTGCTCGAGTGGGGTGTATACCGACGGGTCCTGACCGATTGCTGCCGAGAGGAAGCCCGACAACGCACCGTTGCCGCCCTTGCGGGTGGCTTGGGCCTGCTGACGCTCCATCGCGTACTGGGCCGAACCCAGGTACGACATGAGCTTCATCAC
This sequence comes from Actinomycetota bacterium, assembly GCA_017856115.1. Classification (GTDB taxonomy): domain Bacteria; phylum Actinomycetota; class Acidimicrobiia; order Acidimicrobiales; family Ilumatobacteraceae; genus F1-60-MAGs027. The sequence goes on from JAFMFM010000002.1 coordinate 10,605, forward strand.
GTTGGCGTCGTCGTTGAATGCAGCGGCCAACACACCGGCACCAAGCACTGGCTTGTCACCGTTGATGTCGGGGAAGTAGAACACGTTCACTTCGCCTGGGCCGTCACCGAACACGGTGCCGGCAGGAATGAAGGCAGAGTAGAACGAGGCCTGGCGGTGCATGTAGCAGTCGCCGTCCACGAGCGGTTGTCCGTTGTCCTGGAATGCGGTGGCCGCGATGGTGCCGCCCGAGGCGTACACATTGTCTTCGGTCCACAGGTCAAGTACTGCCTGCATCGACTCCACGATTCGTGGATCGTTGAACGGGATCTCGTGTGCGACCCACTGGTCGTACACATCGGCACCGTGCTGGCGCAACACCATTTCTTCCACCCAGTCGGTGTAGGTCCAGCCAGTTGCGGTGCCGGACTCGATACCGACGCACAGCGGCTTGGGTCCACCGTCGGCGGCCATCTTTTCGACCAACGCGGTGAATTCACCGAAGGTGGTCGGCACTTCGTAGCCGGCATCAGCGAATCGCGACGGCTGGTACCAGACGAGCGACTTCAGGTCGCTCTTCATCGGTACACCGTATTGCTGACCGTCGACCAGACCGAACTGCTTCCATGCATCCGACCACTCGATCGAAGCATTCACTTCGTCGGTAAGCGGAACGATGTAGCCGGCGCGGGCGAAGTCGGCCAGTTTGCCTGGCTGCGGGAAGATGGAGATGTCGGGCGCGTTACCGGCCTGCACCTGGGTGTTGATGTTGGACTCCCAGTCGGCATCACCCAGGTAGGTGACGGTCACGCCGTTGGCGTCGCCCCATACGTTGAGTGCGTCCTGAAGGGCGCCTGCCTCTTCATCGGAGCGCTCCGGACCGGTGACGGTGATTTCTGTCTTGCCGGCAGGTGCCTCTTCCTCTACTACTGCTTCTGCTTCATCGGTGGCTTCGGTGTCGGATGCTTCGTCGCTGCTTCCACCGCAAGCGGTGGCAACCAGCGCAAGAGCAAACAGAGCACCAAACGCCCTACGTGAACGTTTCATGTTCTCCCCTTATGGTTGTTGTTAGGTAGACCCATGTTGATGGGTACGTCACGACCAGATGGCAGGTTCGGTGGCTGACGTGCCTTTCAGGTTAGGGGTTGCTCAACCGCACGAACAAGCCAAACGGCGGAGTTCTCCGCCAATCGCCACGGGCCTTGTGGTGCAGCGGTTGGTGTGGAACCTGAGGTCGGCACCCTGGATTCGTTGGCCGACGCCCCCGCCTGGGGGGGAATTCCAGCCCCACTCGCCGCAGACAAGGCGCCCGATCGGGAGCTGAGCACGGGAGTGAGCGCCCGTAGTGGGGTGTGGTTGGGTCCGAACGAGTCGGGAAGATCTGCGGTCTCCCAGCCGAAGTTCACCACCGCGACCGAATTGCCCCGATGGATGAACAAGAGGTCGTTTTCACGTGAGATCTCCATCTCATCCCCGGCTGCCACGAAGAGCGAGCGAAGACGAAGCGCTGCACGATACAACTGCAGCGTCGATTCGGTATCACGATCCTGACGATCGACGGCATATGTGCCCCACGTGGTTGGCTGCGGCAACCATGAGGGCGTGTCATTGCCACCGAATCCGAATGAATTTACGGATGCTTGGGTCCACGGAATGGGTACCCGGCAACCGTCCCGACCGGGCTGTTGTCCACCCGAACGCAGGAACAACGGGTCCTCCCGCCGATCGTTCGGAAGATCCAGCACCTCGGGAAGACCGAGTTCTTCTCCCATGTAGAGGTATGCACAGCCGGGGAGGGCCAGCATCATCATGAGAGCGGCCCGTGCGCGTTCGTCGCCGAGCCGGAGGTCGACGGGGGCGGATGAATTGATGAGATTGTTGCCGCTGTAGAACTCGTGCGCATCGAGACGGCCGTAACGCGTCACCATGCGATGCGCATCGTGGTTATTGAGCGTCCACGTGAACGACCGACCCGCGCGTCGCAACGTGTCGTAGTTGGATCGAATCGCCTGCTCCATCGCTGAAGCGTTCCATGGCTCAAGCAGCAGGTCGAACGTGAACGATTGGTGGAAGGAGTCACGACCGACGTACCGCAGCAGGTTCTCCGGTGCGCGCGGGGTGTACGCCTCGGAAACCGACACCAGCACGCGTGAGTGTTCGCGTTGGTAGTCGTCGAACACCTTCCGCCACTCGGTGACGATGGGAAACAGCGACGGATGATTGATCGTGTGGGCATTGAAGCGCCACGTGTCATCCGGTGGGGTTCCCTCCGGCGCAGAAGTCGCATCGGGAAGTCCGGGCTCCTTGCCCATGACGATGATCGCATCCACTCGGAAACCATCGACACCGCGGTCGAACCAGAATCGAAACATGTCCCGAAAGTGGGCAACGACATCGGGGTGATCCGCGCGGAGATCAGGTTGGTGCGAGTCGAACGTGTGGAGATACCACTGTCCGAGCGATCCGTCCGATTCCGTGACCCGCGTCCATGCGCTACCGCAAAAGACGGAGCTCCAATCGTTGGGTGGTTCGTTGCCACCGTCGCCCCTGCCATCGGCGAAGTAGAAGCGTTCACGTGCGGCACTTCCCGGCCCCGCAGCCAGGGCCTCCTTGAACCAGGCGTGGTCGCTACTGCAGTGGTTTGGAACCACGTCCATCAAGACGCGGATTCCTCGCGAGTTGGCCTCCCTGACGAACTCATCGAAGATCTCGAGCGAACCGTAGGCGGGTTCGATGTCGAAGTAGTTCGACACGTCGTAACCGTGATCGTGCTGTGGTGATGGATAACAAGGGTTCAGCCAGACTCCATCGACACCGAGTTGCTCGAGATAGTCGAGTCGGTTGATGATTCCCTGCAAATCCCCGGCTCCATCACCGTTACCGTCGGAGAACGAACGTACGTACAGCTGGTAAATGACGGCGTTTCGCCACCACTCGCTGCCTGGTGTGGTGTCGTCTACAACCCCGCGCATGACCCGACGATGCTACGACTGTCCGCACCTCCCGCCATGGCGCCGTCGTCTCGAACGACGATGCAATGGGCGTGACCGAAGCCGGAATCGAAGCGGCCGCGACGTTCGACGGCGTGACCTCGATCGGCCAGACCAGCGGCCCATGCATCCGGTGCGTGCCCTTCCACCAACACCGTCGGGGGGCGACCCGACGTCCACGAGTCGAACCCGGTGACGGGGCCCCGCAATGCGAATCGGCCTGCATCCACCGTTTGCCACGGGAACTGCGTCTGCTGATGGCGCAACAACCGGGTGATCACCTGCAACATGATCTGTGGTTGCGCATCGCCTCCCATGGTGCCCAGAACGGCGCGCAACGAACCGTCCGGTCGCGTGATGAGTGCCGGGCACAGCGTGTGGGGTGGTTTGCGGCCGGGTGCAACTTCGGCTGGATGGCCCTTCGACAGGTTGAACCCGAGTCCGCGATTGTGCAGGTTTATCCCGGTGTTCGGCTCCACCAGCAACGACCCGAAGCCCGCGGCGTTGGAGTTGATGAGTGACACACCCATGCCATTGCGGTCGGCAGTGCAAAGGTAGGTGGTATCGCCGTCGTCGCCCGGAGTTGGTCGAACCGATGCCAACGATGGATCCACCAACGACGCCCGATCGATGAGCCCCGGTAGCAAACCCGCAAGATCGGCTCGATCGTGCAGCACGTCGGGGCGATCGTGGCTGACGGCCGTCGTCGACTCGATGAGCAGGTGGGCCCACTGCGGATCGTCGGGGTCGTCGGGAAGGTCCAACTCGGCACTCGCGCCGAGTGCCGCCAAAAAGAGGTATCCCTGGGACGGTGCCGGAATCGACCACACACGATGGCCGTAGATCGAGAGCGAAAGTGGCGTGACCCAGTCGGCAGCCGCCGACTCCATGTCGTGTCGCGAGTAGATGCCGGCCCCCATTGCAATGAGACCGTCGCCAAACTCGCCCATATAGAAGGACGCAGCGCCCCCGGTCGAAATCGCGCGGAGTGTTCGACCAAGACCGAGACGACGCACGGACGCACCGGCACTCGTGGCGTGGTTCTTCAGGTCGGCGAAGTTCCCGGCGAATCGTGGTGCAATCGCTGAGAGTGACCCAACCAGCAGCGGCGAGGCGGCAAAACCCTCCTCGGCGAGGCGGATTGCAGGCGCGAACACGGTGGAAAGGGGGAGCGTTCCGAATCGCTCGTGCAGCGCCACCAAACCCGCCACTGCGCCGGGCACCGTCACGGTGCACAGGTCGCCATGGAAGGGCATCTCGTGGTGCCCTTCGGTTCGAAGTTGTTCGGCGTCGACGCCGGAGGCTGCGCGACCCGCAGCGTCGAGTGCGTGCACCTCGCCGTTCACGTGAACCAGTGCGAAGAGGTCGCCTCCGAGTCCGCATAGATGCGGCGCAACGACACCCATCGCGGCACACGTGGCGATGGCGGCATCGGCGGCGTTTCCGCCGAGTGCGAGCATGTGCGTGCCCGCTTGGGTTGCAGCACCGTCGGCGCTCGCAACCATGCCGAATCTGGAGTGTGCGCCGGACGTCATTGGTGGTGGCCGTCTACGTCGTATCGCACACCGAGTTGGCGTCGGATGTCGTCCATGGTTCGAGCGTAGGCAAGCGTTTCGGAATGGGTCAGACGAGGGCTTTCGATGAACGCACTCTCGATGCAGCGGTGAACCTCGGGAACCTGGTGACGCAACCCTTGACCGGGTTCGTCGTATCGGTGGTAGCGCTCGGCCCCGTCGTGGAGTTGCAGGCGAAAGCCGGGTGGGTTGTGCATGCGTGACTCCAGACGAATGATGCCGTGCTCACCGGTGATGGTGGCGGTGCACGGAGTTGCGTGTCGGGTGGTGCTGCGAAGCGTTGCGGTGGCACCCGACGAATAGGTGAGCGTGTAGGTGGCGTCAACATCGACTCCCTGGTCGTTCAAATCGCCGTGCGCGACGACGGAGTCGTGACCACCGAGGACGAATCGCGCAAGATGCAGACAATAGATTCCGAGGTCCAACAATGCGCCCCCGCCGAGGGAGGGATTGTTCAGTCGATGCGTCGGCTGACTCGGTGCCACGAAGCCGAAATCGGCGGCGACATGGTGGATACGCCCCAGGCGTTGCGACGCGAGCACTTCTCCGAGCGACACGTACACCGGCAAGAAACGACTCCAAATCGCCTCCATGATGAATCGCCGCTCGTTCCGAGCCGTGGCGATCATCGACTCCGCTTGCCTCGCGTTGAGGGCGAACGGCTTCTCGCACAGAACGTGCTTGCCTGCGCGCATGAACATCTCCGAGTCGTCTCGGTGGCGCGAGTTTGGCGTGGCAACGTACACGATGTCGACGTTCGGGTCCTCTGCAAGAGCCGCGTAACTCGAATGCGCACGGGGAATGTTTCGTCGTGCGGCAAAATCCCGGGCGGTGTCGGCGTGTCGCGAACAGACCGCCACGACGTTGGCATCGGGTACCTGTCGTAGTCCATCGACGAAGTCGCTCGCGATCCGACCGGTTCCGGCGATACCCCAGCGAAACACCATCGCCCTAGCCTTGCCGAACATGCGGCCGGACTTGCCAGCCGACGACAACCCCGAGGCGGGAGATACTGCCGGGCGCCAGTCCGAGCCCGGGTTGGCACGACGCTGGGCGCTGATCACTGAACTGGTTCGACTGTTCGGATGGCTCGGAATCATTGGTGTGGGTGGTCCGGCAGCACACGTTGCGATGATGCGCCGTCGCGTGGTGGAACGAAAGCGATGGCTGAGCGACGACGATTTCATGCGACTGGTCGGGGCGTGCGCTCTCGTGCCGGGGCCGAACTCGACGGAGATGGCGATGGCGCTCGGTGCGCGACGGGCTGGTTGGCGCGGTCTCGTGGCGGCTGGTGCTGCGTTCATCGTTCCTGCGTTCGCAATCGTGTGTGCGATTGCGTTCCTATACGAAGACGTGCTGACGAGTGCGGTGATTGCCGACGCTCGTCGTCTGGTCGTGCCGATCGTGGCGGCAATCGTGCTTGACGCACTGTGGTCGTTGCGTCGCGTTGCGGTGCGCGACCGGCTCGATGTACTCACGGTGGTGATTGCGCTCGCCACGGCAGTGCTCGGCGTACCCGAGTTGCTCGTGTTGCTCGCCGTTGGTGTGGCCTCGCTACTGCTGCGTACGACGGGGACGAGCAACCAACTGGGCGTTTTTGGTGTGCCGCTTGTCGTGCCGTTCACCACACAACTCGTCGTACCGTCGCTCGCAAAGCTCTTCCTCGTGTTCCTGCAGATTGGTTCGGTGATCTACGGAAGTGGCTACGTGCTGTTGGTGTTTCTGGACAGCGAAGTGGTGGAGCGGGGATGGATCACGTCGGAAGTGTTGCTTGATGCCATTTCGGTCGGCCAGTTCACACCTGGTCCGGTATTCACGACGGCAACGTTCATTGGGTGGCACATTGCCGGTATCGCTGGTGCGGCGGTGGCGACGCTTGGAATATTCGGTCCATCTTTCGTGTTCGCAGGTTTGATTGATCGCGTCGTCGCATTGTCGCAACGTTCGAGGACGTTTTCTGCATTCTTGCGTGGTGTGTCGAGTGGTTCGATCGCGCTGATGGTGATCGTAATGTGGCGACTTGCAGGGGAAGCGTTCGTCGACGGACGGTCAATGGATCGTGTCGCGGTCGCTGTATTCGTGGTGGCGCTCGCCATGATTCGTGGCCGCGCGTGGCAGAGCGCACGATCAGTGCGTTGAACGCCAAGGTACCTGATCGGGCCATCGCCCGATGCCGCCGTGCTCCAACTTCAGGCCGCTGAGCACGCGATTGACGTGTTGTGATCGCCAGGTGAGCATGCGCTGGGCGAGTGGCAGGACGCGCTCGGGCGAGCGAAGTGGTGTTCGCCACGAGGCATCGGTTTGCAGGTCGAACGCAAGCCACTCACCGTTGCCGAATTGCACGTAGGCGGTGGTGGCATCGCGTTGTACGCAGAGGTGTTGGCGCTCCAAACGTCGGTCGTGCGGCCAGTTGAGCGCCGAGCCGGAGGTGTCGTTGCTGATGTACAACTGGCGCCAGTCGTATTCCCAGGAGGCCATCTCGCGCCACTCACCGGGCGTTTCGCCCGAGAGCCATGGCAGCAATGACCGACCGTCGCATTGTGCTGGGATCGGCGCGCCAATGAGCTCGCACAGCGTGGGGAGGATGTCCACGTTCTCCGTGAATGCATCGACGATGCGACCCTGGCCAGCATCGAGTTGTGGCGCGCGCACCATCCCCACGATGTGGTAACTCTGCTCGAAGAAGCCCACCTTCTCGCGCAGACCATGGTCGCCGAGTTGCTCGCCGTGATCGGCCGTGATCACCACGACGGTGTCCTCCCAGTCGCCCCGCTCCCGAAGTACGGCGAAGACTCGCCCAAGGTGGTGATCCACCTCGCTGATCATTCCGTAGTACTGGGCGCGCATTCGACGCATTCCCGACTCAGTTCTCGGCGCCATCGTTTCGGGGAGTTGCATGACGGCATCGTGAAACCCGTGGCGATCGTCGCTCGGCACGATCGGCATGTCGACGGTCGCGGGGTCGTACTCGCGCGACCACCTACCGGCCGCACCGTACGGCGGATGCGGGCGAAGATACGAAAGGTGGGCGAACCACGGCGCATTGGCCGGATTCACCTCGCGTGACTCGAGCCAGGTCAGGAAGTTGTCGGTGAGAAATGATGTGATGCTCAGCGATTCGTCCCGGTCGGGCTCGGATGTCAGCGCAGCGACGTGATCGTCAGTCGTGTGACCATGCTCGCGCAGGTGTGTGAGCCACGGTGTGTACGGCTCGCTCAAGTCGAGCAACCAGTCGAAACCCGGCAGGACTCCCTGGTACGTGGACAAGCGGGGATCGGATGCATCCGTGGTCACTCGTGGGTCGATGCCCTGATCGGTATACCCAAGCAGCACCGGTGCATATCCGTGGCGACGTGCCACTCGCGCAACGTTGTCGAATGCGTCATCGAGAGGTGAGCCGTTGAAACAGACGCGGTGATTCATGAGATACATGCCGGTGTACAAACTTGCCCTGCCGGGTGAGCATGGTGCCGCCTGACTGTAGTGACGCGCGAAGGTGGTGGCCTCACGCGCGAGCGCGTCGAGGTTCGGCGTGCGCACGACACGATGCCCGAGCGACGACAAACAATCGCCACGGAATTGATCCAGCGTGATGAGCAGGACGTTGGGGCGCACGTCCACCATGTTGTCAGGTGCTGCGACAGCTACTGGGTGCCGAGTGCAGCGCGGTCCTCGCGGACCGGATCACGCCACGTCTTGCCTTCGGGCTCCACGATCACGCGGTGGAGTGCACCGGCGGTAAAGGCGAACGGCGCGTGCTCCTCGGCGATCACCGAGTGGCCACGCAGATAGCCCACGGTGAACCCAGCCGTGCCGTAGAAGAACGGCACGGTCATGGGAATCTCCGCAGCACCGACTGGAAGATCGTCGTAATACAGCTCGACGTTGCCCTTGAATCGTGCGGTCATGGTGAACTCCACCACCAAGCGATGGGCACCGGCAGGTATCGGTACGTTCGCAGCGGCAACGAAGGCCTGCAGGCCGAGGAAGTTGTGCACGTAGTGCAGTCGATTGTCGCGCACGTACACCGCGTAACCGGCAGACGCCGATCCGTGGGCACAGATGGCGCCGCTCACGCTTCCCGGTGAATTCACTTCGGCAACGATTCGGAAACCCCGATTGTGCAGGTTCGGCGCCACCGCTCGCGGCAGCGACCCGATACCCGGTCGATACTCGTATCGCTCACGATGATGGCGTCGGTCGCCGAACTTGCCGGGCTGATTGTTGAGTGGCAGCACGCGATGCGCCTCTGCCTCGCGCCACCACAGTTCGATCATCTCCTGCAGTTTGTCGGGATGCTCGGCGGCGACGTTCCGCGACTCCGAACGATCCTGCTCGACGTGGTACAACTCCCATGCGTCCTTGTCGAAGGGAAGGTTGGGGTCGGAGCCGTCATAGGCAATGCCGGCCATCGGATGAAACACCACGGCCTTCCAGCCCTCGTGATACAGCGCACGCGAACCCATCATCTCGAAGTACTGGGTGAGATGTTTCGTTGGCGCGTCGGTGCGGGTGAGGGTGTGGGCGAAACTCACGCCCTCGATGGGTGACTGTTTCACACCGGCGATTACGTCCGGAGCCGTGATGTCCAGCAGTTCGAGCAGCGTGGGCATGAGGTCCACCGCGTGCGTGTACTGGTGTCGCACCTCGCCACGTGCGGTGATTCCCTTCGGCCAGTGCACGATCAGCGGGTCGGTGACGCCACCCTCGTGTGTCTCGCGTTTCCAGCGCTTGAAGGGCGTGTTTCCCGCCCAGGCCCAGCCCCATGGATAGTGGTTGTGGGCGTCGGGAGTACCAAGCAGATCGATTCGCTTGAGGTTCTCTTCCAGGCTCTCGGGAACGAAGTTGAAGAAGAACACCTCGTTGTACGAACCCTTCGGTCCACCCTCGGCCGATGCCCCGTTGTCGCTCATCACGACGAAGATGGTGTTGTCGAACTCGCCGAGCGACTTCACGTGATCGACGATGCGACCGACTTGAGCGTCCGTGTGCGTGAGGAATCCGGCGTACACCTCCATCATCCGCGAGTACAAACGGCGTTCGTCGGCACTGAGGGAGTCCCACGCCGGTACCCAGTGTGGTCGTTCACTCAGTTGTGTACCCGCGGGAATCAGCCCGGAGGCGAGTTGTCGCGTGAACACATCCTCGCGCCACGCGTCCCAGCCGCTGTTGAACTGGTCGCGGTACGAGTCGATGAACGATCGCGGGGCCTGGTGCGGTGCATGGCACGCTCCCGGAGCGAACCACAAGAAAAAGGGTTTCGTCGGGTGAGCCGCACGGGCGTCGTTGATGAACAAGACCGCCTTGTCGGCCATGTCCTCGGTGAGGTGGTATCCCTCTTCGGGTGTGCGTGGTGGTTCGACTTCGTGATTGTCGTATACCAAGTCGGGGTGGAACTGATCGGTCTCGCCACCGAGGAAGCCGTAGAAACGTTCGAAGCCACGACCGAGTGGCCAGCGCCAACGTCGCGCACCCATCTGTTGTTCATGCGGTGGAGTGAGATGCCACTTGCCAACGGCGAACGTGGAGTATCCGTTGCGCACGAGAATCTCCGAGATCATTCCGTCTTCGTGCGACATCTCCGCGTTGTAACCGGGGAAACCCGAGGTGCGGTCGGCGATTCGTGCCATGCCAACGCTGTGATGGTTGCGACCCGTCAGCAACGCAGCGCGGGTTGGCGAGCACAGGGCGGTGGTGTGGTAGTTGCTGTAACGCAAACCGCCGGCGGCGAGCGCATCAAACGTCGGCGTACGAATGTCGCTGCCGTAGCAACCGAACTGTGCGAATCCAACGTCGTCGAGCAGCACTACCACGATGTTCGGTGAACCTGGTCGTGCCACCTCGAGATCCGGCCACCATGGCGTGGAATCGTCGAAGGTCCTGCCGATGGTGCCACCGAACGTCGGGCGTGTGGATTGGGCCATGGCAGCAACGGTAGTAAGAGGACTGACGTCGCAGCGAGGTGGGCCTAGGGTGAACGACGAGCTGGGTTGCGCGTGGCCTCGTTCTGCGAAGCAAACGAGCGGTGACTGCTGGCTCCCCACTACCTTGGAAGGTCAACGAACGAATAGGGGGAATACGTAATGAGCCGCATCGTTAAGGCAGCGCTGTTGCAGACCGACTGGCCCGGCAGCAAGGACGAAATGATCGACAAGCACGAAGTTGCGGCACGGGAAGCGGCCAAACAGGGCGCCCAGATCATGTGTTTCCAGGAGTTGTTCTACGGACCGTACTTCTGCCAGGTGCAGGATGCACAGTATTACGACTACACCGAGTACATCCCCGACGGCCCGACAACAAAGCGCTTCCAGAGCATCGCCAAAGAGCTGGGGATGGTGCTGGTACTGCCGATGTACGAGATCGTGCAGCCCGGTCTGTATTACAACACCGCCGCGGTGATCGATGCCGACGGTCGTTACCTCGGCAAGTACCGCAAGCAGCACATTCCGCAGGTGAAGGGGTTCTGGGAGAAGTTCTACTTCACGCCGGGTACCGATGGTTATCCCGTGTTTGAAACCGCGGTGGGCAGGGTTGGTGTCTACATCTGTTACGACCGACACTTCCCGGAAGGTTGGCGAGCGCTCGGCCTGAACGGAGCGGAGATCGTGTTCAATCCGTCGGCAACCAGTCGCGGACTGTCCGAGTACATCTGGCGTCTTGAGCAACCCGCCTCCGCCGTGGCGAACATGTATTACGTCGGAGCGATCAACCGCGTGGGTATCGAGAGCGAGTACGGCGACGACGACTTCTATGGCCAGAGTTACTTCGTGGATCCGGAAGGCAAGTTCGTGGGTGAGGTTGGCGACCCGCACAAGCCCGAGCTCATCGTCCGCGACCTCGACATGGACAAGATAAAGATGGTGCGCGACCGCTGGGCGTTCTACCGCGATCGTCGCCCCGATGCCTACCCGGAACTCGTTCGGCGATAAGGAGACACCACGATGGCCCGCACACTCATCAAGAACGGCACCGTCATCAGCCCCACGGGGCGACACGAACAAGACGTATTGATCGACGGTGAGATCATCGTCGCCCTATACGCGCGAGGTCAGGCCGACGCCATGGGTGTAACTGCCGACAAGGTGATCGACGCCAAGGGCAAGTACGTGGTGCCCGGTGGTATCGACGTGCACACGCACATGGAGCTGCCGTTCGGTGGCACGGCAGCCGTCGACACGTTCGAGACGGGAACGATCGCAGCAGCGTGGGGTGGAGTCACCACCATCGTGGACATGGCCCTGCAGCGCTACAACGAGAACGTGCAGCTCGGCCTGGCGGAGTGGCATCGCAAGGCCGGCGGCAACTGTGCGGTGGACTACGCGTTCCACCAGATCATCGGAGGCATCGACGAGCAGGCCCTGAAGGACATGACGTACCTCGTGGACCATGAGGGCGTAACGAGCTTCAAGTTGTTCATGGCGTACCCGGGCGTGTTCTACAGCGACGACGGCCAGATCCTGCGGGCGATGCAGACGGCATCCGAGAACGGCGCCATGATCATGATGCACGCCGAGAACGGAATCGCCATCGACGTGCTCGTTCAGCAGTACCTGGCGCGCGGCGAAACGGATCCGAAGTACCACTCGTACTCGCGCCCGAGCCTCCTCGAAGGGGAGGCCACGCATCGCGCCATCATGCTGTCCAAGGTCGCCGGCAACGTGCCGTTGTACATCGTGCACATGTCGGCCTCGGAGGCGCTCAACGAGGTTGCGGCAGCACAGCACGAGGGTCTCAACGTGTTCGCCGAGACGTGTCCGCAATACCTCTATATGACGCTGGAGGACCACCTTGCTCGTCCCGGGTTCGAGGGCGCCAAGTTCGTGTGTTCGCCGCCGATTCGTTCGAAGCACGACCATCACCATCATCACGCCGACCTTTGGAAGGGTTTGCGGATGAACGAATTGGCAATCGTCTCCACCGACCACTGTCCGTTCTGCATGAAGGACCAGAAGGAATTGGGTCTCGGAAACTTCTCCAAGATTCCCAACGGCATGGGCGGCGTGGAGCACCGCATGGAGTTGATCTACCAGGGCGTCGTCATGGGTGAGATTTCACTCGAGCGCTGGGTGGAAACCTGCGCCACCACACCGGCACGCATGTTCGGCATGTATCCGCAAAAGGGCATCATCGCCCCGGGATCCGACGCCGACATCCTGGTGTGGGATCCGACGAAGAAGACCAAGATCGGCATCAACGACAAGCACCACATGAACATGGATCACTCGTCGTGGGAAGGCACGGAGATCGACGGAAAGGTCGACACCGTTCTGTCGCGCGGCATGGTGGTGATCGAGAACGACAAGTTCCACGGTCGCAAGGGACACGGCAAGTTCATCAAGCGTGGTTTGAGCCAGTACCTGCACTAGTCGGTGCGGAGTCAACGAGCCGAGCGGAGCCAAAGAGTCAATCAGTAAACGACAAACCAACGTCAATACCAGAAACGAACGGGAGCAACGAATGAATCGCATCGGTCATTGGGTAAACAACAAGGTGGTGCTCGGAACTTCGGGGCGCTCTGGTGTGGTCTTCAACCCCGCAACGGGTGAACAGCAGGCGGCGGTGGACTTTGCCAACGTGAGCGAACTCGACGCGGTGGTTGCCGCATCCAAGGCGGCGTTGCCTGCATGGCGATCGACATCGTTGTCACGACGGGCAGAAATCATGTTCCGCATGCGCGAGTTGGTGGACGCCAACCGGAAGGAAATCGCCAACATCGTTTCACTCGAGCACGGCAAGGTTCCTGCGGACGCAATGGGCGAGTTGGCTCGTGGACTGGAGAACATCGAGTTTGCCTGCGGTATCCCCGCGCTGCTGAAGGGCGGGTACTCCGAACAGGCGGCCGGTGGGGTGGACGTGTACTCCATTCGTCAACCGCTCGGCGTCGTCGCCGGAATCACACCGTTCAACTTCCCGGCGATGGTGCCGATGTGGATGTTCGCCAACGCAATCATGTGCGGCAACACCTTCGTGTTGAAGCCGAGCGAGAAGGATCCGTCGGCATCGATGTTCATCGCCGACTTGCTGCGTCAAGCGGGTCTGCCCGATGGCGTCTTCAACGTGGTGCACGGCGACAAGGTGGCGGTGGATCGTCTGCTCGAGCATCCAGACATCGCCGCGGTGTCGTTCGTCGGCTCGACCCCGATCGCCAAGTACGTCTACGAGACTGGAACCCGAAACGGCAAGCGCGTACAGGCACTGGGTGGCGCAAAGAATCACATGCTGGTGTTGCCCGACGCCGATCTCGACATGGCGGCCGACGCCGCTGTGAGTGCGGCCTACGGTTCGTCGGGTGAGCGTTGCATGGCGGTATCGGTCGTAGCGGCAGTCGACTCGATTGCGGACCAACTGATCGAAAAAATCACCTCGCGCGTCCCGAACATCAAGGTGGGTCCCGGTACGGACCCGTCCGCAGAAATGGGGCCACTCATCACCCGTGAGCATCGCGACAAGGTGGCGGGCTACGTGCGCAACGCCGCCGGCGAAGGCGCCAAGGTGGTCATCGATGGCACCGCGAAGGCAAACGATGCCGGTTTCTTCCTCGACCCGAGCCTCATCGACGGCGCCAAGCCCGGCATGAAGTGCTACGACGAAGAAATCTTCGGACCGGTCTTGGTAGTTACCCGCGTGGAGGGATACGAAGCCGGACTCAAGTTGATCAACGACAATCCCTACGGCAACGGAACCGCCATCTTCACTCGTGACGGTGGCGTGGCTCGACAGTTCCAGTTCGACGTGCAGGTCGGCATGGTGGGCGTCAACGTACCCATCCCCGTGCCGGTGTCGTACTACTCGTTCGGTGGGTGGAAGGCGAGTTTGTTCGGTGATCAGCACATGTACGGCCCGGAGGGCGTCAACTTCTTCACGCGCGGCAAGGTGGTGACGTCACGCTGGCCCGATCCACGTACGTCGTCGGTGAACCTCGGCTTCCCACAGAACCGCTGAGGTATCGACATGGACATCGGCGTCGTCCTGCAGACCACCCCGCCCGCATCGCGGGTGATCGATCTGGCCAAGAAGGCGGAAATGTACGGAATGACGCACGTTTGGACCTTCGACAGCCACATCCTGTGGGAAGAGCCGTACGTGATCTACAGCCAAATCCTCGCGCAAACCAACAACGTGATCGTCGGCCCGATGGTGACCAATCCGGCCACCCGCGATTGGACGGTGACCGCCAGCACGTACGCGACACTCAACGAGATGTACGGAAATCGAACGGTGTGCGGCATCGGCCGTGGCGATAGCGCGGTTCGCGTTACCAACGGGAAACCCACCACGCTTGCCACACTGCGCGAGAGCATCCACGTGATTCGCGAACTCGCCAACGGGCGAGGCGTGGAATACAACGGCTCCACCATCCGGTTCCCGTGGGCGAGCAAGAGTCGATGCGAAGTGTGGGTGGCGGCGTACGGACCGAAGGCATTGCAACTTACCGGTGAAGTGGGTGACGGGTTCATCCTGCAGTTGGCCGATTTGTCGATTGCGGAGTGGACGATCTCAGCGGTACGCAAGGCAGCAAAGGACGCGGGTCGCGACCCGCGGAGCGTGAAGATTTGCGTTGCCGCACCCGCGTACGTGGGCACCGACATGGCGTACATGCGCGACCAATGTCGTTGGTTCGGTGGGATGGTGGGCAACCACGTGGCCGACATCGTTGCGCGCTACGGCGAGAACTCTTCGGTACCCAAGGCGTTGACGGACTACATCAAGGGACGGCAGGGGTACGACTACAACGAGCACGGTCGGGCGGGCAACAGCCACACCACCTTCGTCCCCGACGAGATCGTCGACCGATTCTGCATCCTCGGCAGACCCGAGGAGCACGTTCGTCGGCTGAAGGAACTGGAGGCACTCGGGGTGGATCAGTTCGCCATCTACCTGCAGCACGACGGCAAGGACCAAACACTCGAGGCCTACGGCGAACGCATCATGCCCGCCATTGCGGAGTTGGCTCGCGCCAAGCAATGATTGCGCTCGCTCGTCGTGCTGCCTACAGAACGGCGATGTTCCTCGTTGCGCTCGCCTTGGTGGTGGTGATCTGGGAGACGTACAAGGCACTCGGACCCGTTGACGGGGGGAAATTGCTCGGTGTTCGGATTCTTCCGCGCACCAGTGAGTACGCAATGCCGCACGTGTGGGATATGTTCTCACGATTCGGTCGTCCCGAAGTTCGTGGCTCGGATCGAACGGTTTTTGCATCGGTTCTGTCCGGTGCGTGGTTCTCGTTCCGATTGAGTGTCGCAGGGTTCGTGCTGGGCGGCGTGATCGGTGTCGGCCTCGCGGTGGTGATGGCGCGCTTCAAGTTGGTGCAGCGGGGAGTGTTGCCGTATCTCGTGGTGTCGCAGACGGTGCCGCTCATTGCTCTGGCGCCGCTGGTGGTGAGTTGGGGCGGCAAGTTGGAAGTGGGACCCCTCGTGTGGCCACGTTGGCTCTCCGCCTCCGTTCTCGGGGCATTCTTGGCGTTCTTCCCAATCGCCGTCGGGACGTTGCGGGGTCTGGCTGCCGCGCCGGCGGCGTCGGTGGAGTTGATGCAGAGTTACGCGGCATCGTGGAGCAAGACGCTCGTCAAGTTGAAGTTTCCGACCGCGATTCCCTACATGGTTCCCGCATTTCGCCTGGGAGCGTCGGCGTCGGTCATTGGCGTGGTCGTGGCCGAAATCTCCACGGGCCTGAAGGGTGGCATCGGTCGACTCATCATCGAATACGCCCGCGAGGCAACGGGCGACCCCGCAAAGGTGTACACGGCAATCTTCGGAGCGGCTGCACTCGGGCTCACCATGGCCGGCGTGGTGGTGGCGGTGGATGTGTTCGTCATGCGAAATCGACCCAAGGAGAGCATCACGTGAGCGCAGTCAACATCCGCAACGTGAGCAAGGCATTCAACGAGGGCAAGCCGAACCAGGTGGATGCGTTGCGAGATGTGAATCTCGAGGTGCAACAAGGCGAGTTCGTGTCGCTCATCGGACCGTCCGGTTGCGGCAAGTCCACGCTGCTACGACTGATTGCCAACCTGCTCGAGCCAAGCTCGGGCGAGGTGAGCGTGAACGGCAAGAGCGCCGTGCAGGCCCGGCTCGATCAGGACTACGGAATGGCATTCCAACAGGCCGGTCTCTTCGACTGGCGCACCGTTCGCAAGAACATCGAACTGCCGCTGGAGCTGAAAGGTTGGGAAAAGCCGGATCGCCGCGCACGCGCAGACGAAATGCTGCAACTGGTACAGCTGCCCGAATTCGGTGATCACTATCCCTGGCAGTTGTCGGGTGGAATGCAGCAACGTATCGCCATCGCTCGGGCACTCGCGGCACATCCACCACTGCTGTTGATGGACGAACCGTTCGGTGCACTCGACGAGATGACTCGTGAGTACATGCAGGGCGAGTTGCTGCGAATTTGTGCGGCCACCGGCACCACGGTGGTGTTCGTGACGCACTCGATACCCGAGGCGGTGTACTTATCGAATCGCGTCGTGGTGATGTCGCCACGCCCCGGACGAATCACCAAGGTGGTCGACGTTGCACTCGGCGCCGATCGCACGGAGGACACCCGCAATCGGACACCGTTCTTCGAAGCCATCACCGCGGTACGCGAGGGACTGCGCGGCATGCATGCCGCACACGTGGGAATGGGTAACGACGACCGATGAACAAGTTCGGTGGATCACTTGGAACCTGGCTGGGCAAGGTGCTGCCAGCGGTGGTCTTCGGTGCGCTCTTCCTCGGCTTCTGGGAATGGGCGGTGAAATTCTTCGAACTCAAGCCGTACTTCCTCACCGCGCCGTCGGCGATCTGGGAGCAGTTCGTGAAGAACTTCCCCTTGATACGCGGTGCGGCGACGGTGTCCGGAACCAATGCGCTGGTCGGCCTCGTTGCCGGAACCGTTTTGGGAGTGGCGATGAGTTTCGTGCTCAGCAGATTCAAGTTTCTCAATCAGATCATCACGCCATTGGCGGTCGCGCTCAATGCGGTGCCCATCTTCGTGCTCGTTGCGGTGCTGAACAACATGTATTCGATCACCAGCGAGGTTCCGCGCCGAATCATGGTGGCGCTCGTGGTGTACTTCATCGTGTTGGTGAACGTGGCCCGTGGTCTCACCCAGGTGTCGTCCACCCACGTGGAATTGATGCGTTCGTACGCAGCGAGCGACGTCGCCATCCTGCGAAAAGTTCGGATCCCCAACGCCATTCCGTTCCTCTTCGTATCGCTGAAGATTGCGGCCCCGGCGGCCGTCATCACCGCGTTCGTGAGCGAGTATTTCGGGGGTTCTCAGAACGGGCTGGGTAGCCGAATCTCCAGCAACATCGCGAATTCCAAGAATGCCGCTGGCTGGGCCTACGTTCTGGGGGCCTGCCTGCTTGGGCTACTGTTCTACTCATTCTCCGTAGTAATGGAGGGCCTCAACCGAAAGGGACGGGCAAGGTAAAACAACACAACATCTGAATGTGCGCATTCAGAAGGGGAGAGAAAACACATGAAGAAGCGTTCAGTACGGGTTGCCTTTGCCGGCATCGCCGCACTGTCACTCCTCGTTGCCGCCTGTGGCGGTAGCGATGATGAGGCAGCGGATGATGTCGCGGAGGAGACCGTGGAGGAATCGACCGACGAGGCAGCAGCAGACACCTGCACCACGCCGACACCGGTCAAGCTGCAACTGCAGTGGTTCATCCAAGCCCAGTTCGCCGGCTTCTTTGCCGCGCAAGACCAGGGCTTCTATGCAGACCAGTGCCTCGATGTAACCATCGTCGAAGGTGGTGTCGACATCGTTCCACAAACCGAGTTGGCCAACGGCAACGTCGACTTCGCAATCTCGTGGGTCTCCAAGGCCCTCGCCAGTCGCGAAGCCGGTGCCGACATCGTGAACATCGCGCAGGTGTTCCAGCGTTCCGGAACCCTGCAGGTGTCGTTCAAGGACAAGAACATCACTTCGCCGGAGGATTTCGCCGGCAAGAAGATCGGAAACTGGGGCTTCGGCAACGAGTTCGAGATCTTCGCAGCACTCACGAAGGCTGGATTGGATCCTGCCGCGGACGTCACGCTCGTGCAGCAGCAGTTCGACATGGTCGGTCTGCTCTCCGGTGACATCGACGCCGCCGAAGCGATGACCTACAACGAGTACGCACAGGTACTCGAAGCGGTCAACCCGGCGACCGGTGCGCTGTACACGGCCGACGACTTCAACGTCGTTTCCTACGAGGAGGCTGGCGTGGGTATGTTGCAGGACGCCATCTGGGCGTCGGGTGAGCGTCTCGCCAGCGATGCTGCGTACGCAGACACCGCGGCGAAGTTCGTCGCTGCATCCCTCCAGGGTTGGGCGTACTGCCGCGACAACGTCGAGGCATGCCGCGACATCGTGTTGGCAAAGGGTTCCAAGCTCGGCGCCAGCCACCAGTTGTGGCAGATGAACGAGGTCAACAAGTTGATCTGGCCCGCCTCCAGCGGCGTTGGCTACATCGATGAGGCTGCCTGGAACCGCACGGCAACGCTGTCGCAGGAAACCAAGAACCTCGAAGGTGGCACGGTGCTCACCGCAGCACCCGACGCAGGGGCGTACACCAACGACATCGTGACGAAGGCACTCGACATCCTCGCGGGTCTCGGTGTGGACACGTCCGGTTCGTCGTACGCGCCGATCGACGTCACCCTCAACGAAGGTGGCAACTAAGTAGGTTGACCGGACGCAGCGGAACGCGCTGCAAACGTCGCACTCGAGGGTGCGGGTCGCAACTGCGGCCCGCACCCTTGGTGTTTGTGGGCCAGTGAACCCTCGCGGGTCCTATGATTCCAAGCAGGTACGTCATGTGCATCATCCGAGATAACACGACTGTGAGTACTGCCCGAGAGCATTGGGATACTGCGTACGACACGAAGTCGGTTGTCGAGCGCTCATGGTCGAGTGACGCCGAGACATCGGTTCGACTCATCACGCGGTACGCGCCGACGGCACAGGCATCGGTGGTTGATGTCGGAGGAGGGGCTTCGCCGCTCGCTGGGCGATTGGTTGCCGAGGGCTACCTCGACGTGACCGTCGTCGACATCTCTCAACGTGCCATCGAGGAGGCTCGCACCTCGTTACCGATGTCGATGTCGGTCACCTGGGTGTGTGCCGACGTTCGAACGTGGGAACCCGGGAGAACGTTCGACGTCTGGCACGATCGCGCCGTATTGCACTTCTTGTCCGACTCTGCGGAGCGCGCGGCATATGCACGACTTGCCCGCCGAACGGTGAACGGTGGCGGGCTTTTCATCGTGTCGTCCTTTGCCGAGGACGGACCCGAAACGTGCTCCGGCCTACCCGTTGCTCGCGCGACGCACGAGCAACTCAGTGCACTGTTCGATGAAGGCTTCCACGATGTCGAGCGGTTTCGCGAGACTCACATAACCCCGTGGGGCAGTGAACAGCCATTCAACTGGCTGGTGTTACGGCGCTACCCGACGTAGTACTTGTCGGCGATGTTCAGGGCTTCGTCGATGATTGCCAGCCCCGTTCGCAGATCCGCTTCGCTCGTGGTGCACGGTGGCACCACGTGGATGCGGTTGAAGTGCGTGAACGGCCACATGCCCTGTTGCTTGCAGAATGCGACGATTTCGGCCATGGGTTTGGCGTCCGCACCCGAGGCGTTGAACGGCACGTATGGCGCACGGCTGTCGCGATTGGTGACGAGTTCGATCGCCCAGAACATTCCCAGCCCACGCACGTCGCCCACCGATGGGTGCTTGTCCTTCAAGCGGTCGAGCTCCGGTGCAACCACGTTCTCGGCCATTTTGCGGACGTGTTCCAGCACCTTTTCTTCCTTGAAGATGTTGATCGATGCAACGGCGGCGGCACAGGCCAGTGGGTGACCCATGTAGGTGAGACCACCCGGATAGACACGTTCCTTGAACGAGTCGGCGATCTTCTGGCTGATGACCACGCCTCCGAGCGGCACGTAGCCGGAGTTCACGCCCTTGGCAAAACAGATGAGATCGGGAGTGACGTGCCACTTGTTGACGGCGAACCACTCTCCACACCGACCAAAACCAGCCATCACTTCATCGCACATCATGACGATGCCGTACTTGGTGCACAGATCGCGAACGCCCTGTAGGTACCCCTCGGGCGGAACCAGGATGCCGTTGGTGCCGACGACGGTCTCCAGACCGATCATCGCAACGGTGTGTGGACCCTCGACCATGAGCACGTCCTCGAGGTGTTGAAGAGCGCGCTCACATTCTTCCTTTTCGTTCGAGGAGTGGAATGCGGAACGATACGGATACGGACCCCAGAATTTGACGGCACCCGAGGCACCCGTTTCGTTGGGCCAACGGCGTGGATCACCGGTGAGTGCGATCGCACCGGAAGTGGAGCCGTGGTACGAACGGTACATGGTGAGGATCTTGTGGCGACCAGTGTGCAACTTGGCGAGGCGAACCGCATTCTCGGCCGCCTCGGCACCGCCGTTGGTGAAGAACACCATGTTCAAGTCACCGGGAGCAACCTCGGCAATAAGTCGTGCCGCTTCCGAGCGCATTTCGTTGGCGTGGAACGGCGCGATGGTGCACATCTTTGCCGCGTACTCCTGGATTGCCTTCACCAGTTTGGGGTGCTGGTGACCGATGTTGACGTTGACGAGTTGGCTGGAGAAGTCGAGATACTTCTTTCCGTTGGAGTCCCAAATGTACGAGCCCTCCGCTTTGACGATGTCGACGGGATCGATCAGGCCTTGTGCCGACCAGGAGTGAAACACGTGCTTGCGGTCGTCTAAATAGGCCCTTGTCTTTTCACTGCTCATACGGAAAGCCTACTTATCGCCACATTGCTCTACGGGTGGAGTCCACGCAATTGATGTGCATCGGCGAGTGCCTTCACGCCCAACACGGAGGCCGCCCGCCGGTAGGAGAGCGAGTGTTCCTCGGAGAACGCATGCAAACGTTTGAACGCCGACCGCATCGTGGAAACCACGGAGGCATTCACCTCGTCTTCGTCCCACTGCAGGTGGGCGTAGTTCTGACACTGCTCGAGGTAGGAACACGTAACACCCCCTGCGTTGGCAAAGATGTCGGGCACCACGATGACTCCGCGATCATTGAGCACGTCGTCGGCTGCGGGCGTGAGCGGACCATTCGCACCCTCGATCACGTACTTTGCCGTGAGAAGAGCCGCTTCGCGGGCGTCGATTGCATCCCCGAGTGCACAGGGCAGTGCGATGTCGGAGGGCAGCGCGAAGACCTCGGCAGAATGCTCGACCCCTCGTGCGATGACCTCACCGACTCCGGCATCCACCACGCTCTCGATGCCCTGCTGCTTGGCGATGACGAGCGCGTCGATGTCGAGGCCCTTCTCGCTGGCGATCACACCACCGACATCGGAGACTCCGACGATTCGCGCACCCCAGCCGGCGGCGAGTCGCGCAGCCCACATGCCGACGTTGCCGAACCCCTGGATGACGATTCGCTTCCCCTCGAGCGACGTACCTCGTGTCTGGCATGCCAGGGATGCCGCTTCCACCACGCCACGCCCGGTTGCCGAATCGCGACCCAAGGAACCGCCGAGTGCAAGTGGCTTGCCGGTCACCACTCCCGGAACCGCATGACCAACGCCGATGGAGTACTGGTCCATTACCCACGCCATGACCTGGGCATTGGTGCCGACGTCGGGGGCGGGCACGTCCTTGTCCGGACCCAGAAAGGCGAAGATCTCCGACACGTATCGGCGGGTCACGCGTTCCAATTCGCGCGGGCTCAGCAACTTTGGATCGACCGCGATGCCACCCTTTGCTCCGCCGAGTGGAAGATTCATCAGCGCAGTCTTGAGCGACATCGCAGCAGCGAGCGACACGGTTTCCTCACGATTCACCGAGGGGTGGTATCGAATCCCGCCCTTGCCCGGACCACGCGTGATGTTGTGTTGAACCCGCCAACCGGTGAAACGAACGCGGGTGCCATCGTCGCGGCGGATCGGAATCGACACTTCCAGTACTCGACGAGGGGCGATGAGATTTTCGATCACACCGTCCTCCAGTTGCAGCCACGCTCCCGCCTCGCGCATGCGGTACTCCACCGAGGTGAGTGACTGGTCCGCCGTGGGTTCTGGTGATGTCATTGCGATGAGCGGCTCCGTTGCCGCTTGACGAAATGTTAGACGATGCAAAGAAAACATTCCGGAAACACTTCCCACACAGCGGTGAAACCTTCGTGATTTAACGTTCATCACGCAGGGCCAACGACGTCTCCGCAGTCCATAGTCACCTCGCTCAAAATGCAGCGAT
Source organism: Actinomycetota bacterium (assembly GCA_017856115.1). Classification (GTDB taxonomy): domain Bacteria; phylum Actinomycetota; class Acidimicrobiia; order Acidimicrobiales; family Ilumatobacteraceae; genus F1-60-MAGs027. The sequence goes on from JAFMFM010000002.1 coordinate 33,389, forward strand.
ATTCAAAGGAGATCACGTTGAAACCATTCACTCGCAAGGGCGGTGTGGCGACACTCGTCGGAACACTCGGAGCGGTAGCACTACCAGCGATGGTGCGCGCCGCGGAAGACGCACCCCCATCGCTGGACGAGCTCCAGACGCTGGTGCCGGGCCTTCAGGTAACGCTCGACAACATGTTCGTGTTGGTGGCCACCGTCCTCGTGGTGTTCATGCACGCAGGATTCGTTTTGGTCGAGGCCGGGCTTACCCGCGCCAAGAATGCGGGCAACATCGTGATGAAGAACCTCATCAACTTTTCGATCGGTGCCGTGGCGTTCTTTGCGGTGGGCTTCGCCATCGCCTTCGGGGGCGACTTCGATGGCATCGGTGCGTACATCGGTGGTGGTGGTTGGTTCGTTGGTGACGGTGCATTCGCCTACGGCAACTTGACACCGTTCACGTTTTTCATCTTCCAGGCGGCGTTTGCTGCAACCGCGGCAACGATCGTGTCCGGGGCGATGGCCGAGCGGACCAAGTTCGGTGGCTACGTCGCGTACGCGCTCATCATGACCGCCGTGATCTACCCGATCGTGGTGCGCTGGCAGTGGGGTGGAGGCTGGTTGTATCAACTCTCGACGCCGTTCCACGACTTTGCCGGTTCGACCATCGTGCACCTGTGCGGCGGTGTCGCGGCGTTCGCCGCGGCACGAGCGCTCGGGCCGCGACTCGGACGTTACGGCGCCGACGGTAAGCCGCGCGCCATACCCGGACACTCGATTCCTTTCGCAATCGTCGGCTGCTTCATCCTCCTGGTGGGATGGTTCGGATTCAACGCCGGCTCGCAACTTGGAGCCGACCCCGTCATCGGGCGTATCGCCACCACCACGTTGGTTGCCGCTGGAGCAGGCGCGGTGATGGCAGCGATGGTGACTCGATTGCAGTCGGGCAAGACCGACGTCGCAATGACGGGTAACGGACTTCTCGCAGGTTTGGTGGGCATCACCGCCGGCTGTTACGCAGTCTCGACGATCGGAGCGTTGATCATCGGTTTGGTGAGCGGCGTCATCGTGGTGTTCGCCGTGAACTTCTTCGACAAGATCAAGGTGGACGATCCGGTTGGCGCAATCTCGGTGCACGGCGTGTGCGGAGCATTCGGCACCATCGCGGTTGGTTTGTTCTCCAATGAGGAGAGCGAGGGTTTCGTCGCCAAGGGACTCTTCTACGGCGGTGGCACCGATCAGCTGGTGAGCCAGATCATCGGAGTGGTATCGGTAGCCGCGTTCGTGTTCGTGGTGTCCACGGTCATGTTCGCAGTCATCAAGGCCACCGTCGGGCTGCGCGTGTCCGAACAAGAAGAGCGCGAGGGCCTCGACGTGCACGAGCATGGATCACCCGGATACGGCTCCGATCGCGCGATGGCCTAGGCCAACGTACAGACGATGAAAACAACGACTCAAACCACTAAACAAGGAGTAACGAGATGAAATTGATTACCGCAATCATCAAACCCTTCAAGCTCGACGAGGTGAAGGACGCCCTCAAGGCCGCCAACGTAACGGGTATCACGGTGACGGAAGCGAGGGGATTCGGTCGCCAGGGGGGACACGTGGAAACGTACCGTGGCGCGGAATACAAGGTGGACCTCATCCCCAAGGTGCGACTGGAGATGGTGGTGGACGATGCCGTCGTCGATGGTGTCGTTGACGTCATCGTCAAGAGCGCGGGCACCGGCAAGATCGGAGACGGCAAGGTGTGGATCAGTGACGTGTCACGCGTCGTGCGAATTCGCACCGCTGAAGAAGGCCGAGACGCGATTTAGCGCTTGCGGCGTTCCCGCCGCGCAGCACGCTTAGCTTCCTGCTCTGCAGCATCCGGCTTTGCGCGTACCACCGGGGCGGCGGCCGGAATCTTGAACCGGTCGTCCTCGTTGACGAGGCGGCGGAAACCGCCGAGCGCCACCGAGTACTGCACGGCCATGAGTCGAACGGCGTCGAGCGTGAATTTCTCGATGGCATCGGGAATCAGCGACTGAAGATCTTCGTAGGACGGATCGTCGCTGGCATCGCCGAGCGTGTCAACGAAGAACTCGGTGCACGGCTCGCTCAACAGCACGCCGGCATCGATGATTGACTTGCGGGCCACCATGCCGGTGCGGATGTTGGCCGCAAGAGTGGTGGCGTCGTCGTACGCGCCACGACGCAGCCCGACTCCCCGCGCGAACGGATCACGCAGCGACTCGGGCAAGGCGAGCGCCAGGGCCGTGAGGGAATCGTCAGCAATCGTGGCGAAGACGGCGACATACCGCCGTTCCACCAGGATCTGATCACGGGCAAGGTTCATTGGCACGATGAATCAACTCTTGACAATCGAGACGAGAAATGACGGGGCACTACCCCGTGACAATTCAGCTGATGGCTTTGACGTTGTGCGCTTCGACACCCTTGCGGCCTTGACCGAGTTCGAACTCGACCTGTTGGCCCGCAACGAGAGTGCGGCGCCCGGTGCCTTCGATGTTGGAGAAGTGAACGAACACATCCTGCTCGCCCTCGCGAGAGATGAATCCGAAACCCTTCTCGTCATTGAAGAACTTGACGGTACCGGTTGGCATGATTACTCATTTCTTTTTTGCTATTGGCACATCGAATGATGTGTCGTGGCTCCACACTACTGAGGCACCCGACGGTTTCCTAGCCCTTCGGTGCACTTTCTGGCGGGTGATGATCGTTTCTAACGGGTGACCACCGCCTGCAGTTCACGCACCCTGAGCTGATGGGATGTCCCCAAGCGCAGGTCGGGCAAACGACCCGACCCTCCGAAGTTGGTCCGCCACGTTACCGACCACACCACATCGATACGGGCTCGAAACGCACCGCCGTCCCGCACGGAAGAGGGAACGGGATACTCGTACATGCAATCGGTGGTGATGAATGATGAGAGCAGTGGCGTCCACGGCACGCCCGGGCCGTCGCACTCGACGACGCTGTCCGAACCGTCACCCGGGTGGAATTCCAGTGCCTTCGGGGTGGCGGTGGTGGTCATCGTGAGAATGCCGCGGGGGGTGGGCACTTGCGCCGTGACCGACACGGGAATCCACAGCGCAGGGTGCACCCAGAACCAGGTGGGAGTCTTGACGACCCCTCGTAGTGGTGGTGGGGAGAACTGTTGATCCAGCAACGGCACTTGCTCTCGTACGACGTCTCGGGATGATTCGGCGATCGTCTCGGTGCTCACCTCGGGCACCCACACGAGTATCGAATCGTCCTCTCGCGTGCACTGATGCAGCACCCACTGGGTGCCGTTCCAGTCGCGGGTCGTGGCACCGGTCCGTGCACCGAGCCCGTAGGTGGGCAAGGGCAAACTCCAGTCGCACGTGCTGAGCGAGTGTCGTGAGTCGTACGACACGCCGGCAAAGATGTGGTCGCCGTCGACACCTGCGTCGCTTGCGTGGGTGATCGGGACTCGAGACGTCGGTAGCAGGGTGAGAACCACCACTCCGAATGTGATCAAGCGTTTCATACGCCGCAGAATCTTTCTGCCGGCGACCGACGCTCGACCCGCCGTGACCACAGTCGCCAGGTGTCGTCGTTGCGTGACAGTACCCACTCGACGCGTCGCGTCCAGACCGTCGCATCGAGGATGATGTCGCCGAGTTCCGTTTGAGCCATGCTCGAATCGAAGAAGATGCGTGTGTCGTACTCGCACGTCGTCAAACGAACGCGGTCGTCACTCGAGGCGGAGATCGACTCGATTCGCCATTCGAGGCGACCTTCGTTCGGTTTGGTGCGCAGTTGCTCGGCTGAGTAGTAGGCGAGTGCGTCGGCGAGCCGCACGTGCTCCGGGGAATCGGGCGCGGTCGACACCGAAACGTCGCAATCCGAGGGGCGATGGAAACACCCCACCCAGTCGGTGATGAGTGATGCGAATCGTTGCTCGATTGCGGCCGTATCGAGCGACCGATCGGCTGGGGATTGGTCGGGAGACGTCGTGGTCGGCTCGGCCGATACCGCATCGTCCAACGCGAGGTGGGAATCACCGCCGAGAGCGGCGGTGTCAGCGGTGGGTTCACCCACATCGAAACTGAGTTGCGTCGGTGCGGCACAACCGCCGAGCATCGACGCAAGGACGATCGATGCGAAGTCCAGCCGGATACGACGTGACATGAATGGCTCCTTGTCTGCGATAGCGGGTATTGCTCGACACTCGCTGGTGCCGACAGGGAACCGAGAGTGACTTTGCCATAGGTGTGCACGGGAGTGCAAAATCGTGCGCCGAAATTCGTCCGGACGAGAGGGGATGATCTTTCGGTAGAGTTCATAAACCCCAAAAATGCTCGAGCACCCCGATCTCCCCGCTGAACAGGCGCACATCGACCGCGCATATGCGGCCCTGGTGGATGCCCGCACGAGCGCACTCGCCATTCGCAACCTCACCGAAGGTCAGCGGGGCGGCACCTTCCAGGAGCGCTACGAGCGCAACTACTTCGACGAAAAACTCGTGCAAATGCTGAACAACCTCGATATCGGCGACGCCGCCCTGGTGTTCGGGCGAATCGACCGGAGCCCCGACGGCGGTGGCGACCCGGAGGCCTTCCATATTGGGCGCTTGGCGGTGGCCGACGCCGACAGCAACCAGTTGATCGTGGACTGGCGCGCCCCCGTGGCCGAGCCCTTCTACCGGGCCACGGGTCGCGACACCATGCAATTGGTTCGCCGCCGTCACTTCATGATGGACGGTCGCACCCTCGTGGCAATCGAGGACGAGCTGTTCGGTGAGCACCACCTCGGCATCGGTAGGGACGAGGGATTGGAAGCCCCGAAACTTCGTGGACAGAGCACGCTGCTCGCCGCTCTCTCCAAGGGACGCAGCGGACAGCTCGGTGACATCGTCGCCACCATCCAAGGAGAACAAGACGTCATCATTCGCGCACCGAACAAGGGCGTGTTGGTGGTGCAGGGTGGTCCGGGCACCGGCAAGACGGTGGTGGCGCTCCATCGCGCCGCGTACCTTCTTTATACGTATCGGTTTCCGCTCGCCGACCAAGGCGTGCTGGTGATCGGGCCGAACCGGGTGTTCTTGCGATACATCGAGCGCGTGTTGCCGTCACTCGGCGAGTCGGGTGTACGTGAGGCAGTGCTCGCCGACCTCGTGAACGACGTTCGCTACGGCGCCGTCGACTCGGTGGTTGCTCGTCGGGTGAAGGGTGACTTGCGCATGGTCGACGTGCTGAAGCGGGCCATTCGTGCACGACAACGTCCGCTCAAGGAACACTTCGAGTTGCCGTTCGGCGGCAGCGTTTTGCGTCTCGGGCCGACAGAGACTGCACGCGTCGTGAAGGAGGCGCAGCGGCGCACCAAGCGTCACAACGAGCTGTGCCGAGCAGTCGAAGGTGAACTCGTCGCCATGCTCATGCCGAGTATGCGCGACCAGGATTACACGCTTGCCACGGCACGAAGCCGGCTCCGTGAGATTCCCGAGTTTCGTGCATTGGTGTTTCGCATCTGGCCGTCACTTGGACCGGCGGAGTTGTTGCGCGATCTCTTCGGGTCACGGGCGTTGCTGAGGATCGCCGGTCGCGGCATCCTCACGGACGAAGAAGTCGAATCGCTGTACCGACCCCGTGCAGAAACGCTTGCAGTCGCAACGTTCAGCGAAGGCGACGTCGCACTGCTCGACGAAGCACGACATCTGCTCGGCCCAAAGCCGCGCAAGGGGGGCGTGGTGGAGGAGTCCGACGACATCGAGACCTACGGTCACATCGTGGTGGACGAGGTGCAGGACCTCACCCCCATGCAGTTGCGCATGGTGGGCAGGCGATCCTTGAACGGCGCGATGACCGTGGTTGGCGACATCGCCCAGGCAACCGGACCGTTCGCGCCGGGTGACTGGAGCGACGTGCTGGCGCTGCTGCCCAAGAATCGCGATGCAAGCGTGGCGACCCTGTCGGTGGGGTACCGAATTCCGCGTCAGATCATGGAGTTCGCCGGCAAGTTGCTGGCGACGGCGGCCCCCCAACAGACGCCACCGACGGCGGTCCGGGAAGGCGATGCCGAACCTCGTATCGTCACGAGCACCAGAACGTCGCTCACGTCCGACATCGTCGCCGCTGCGCGATCGTTGGTCGCCGAGTTGTCCGATGGGCGCGTGGGCATCGTCTGTCCCGATGGGCTCGTCGACGAGGTTTCCGAGGCACTTGGCGCAGCGAACGTGTCGTTCGGTCGTGCGGGGGCGTCGGGGCTCGACGCCTCGCTCACGGTGGTACCCGTGAGCGTGGTGAAGGGGTTGGAGATGGACGGTGTCGTGGTGGTGGAGCCGACCGACATCTACGAGTCGTCCGATGCCGGTCCACGAGGGTTGTACGTTGCCCTCACGCGATCGACGCAGCGGCTGGTGGTGGTGCACTCCCGCGAGTTGCCTCGCGAACTTCGCTCGTAGCGACACCGACTGCGCACGACGCACGACGCACGACGCTCACGACGCACGACGCGCAGATCAGACAGGGGGCGCGCTTACGCTTCGAGCGATTCCAATGCCAGTCGCAGGAACGACGTTGCTTTGTCGGCATCGGCGGGCCGATTGCGGTCCACTGCACTGCGGGCAAGCTCGACGACTCGTCGCAGGTCGTAGGTGAGTTGGTCGGCGAGCTCGCCGAACTGCGCCACGATGAGTGGCTCGGCAAACGACCATGCCTCGTTGATGCGATCCAGGTGTACGCGTGCTTCGTCACGGTCGTCGTCGAACACCGCACGGCTGAGAGCGCCGATTTCGTCCTGCAGCACCACGGTGAGGTCCTCGAGTGTCGCTTGTGAGAGGTCGGCGGTCACCGCGGCTGCCTCCTGCGGTGGCAGCGTGGTGGGAGGTACGTCGAGTTCGATGACCTCCGTTGCGCATCCGCCGGTGAACGTCGCCACGCAGAGCATGGCCACGATGATTCGCGGGGATCTCATACCGAAACGAGCAGGCGCGCACTGACGAACTCGTCGAGCAACGCATCACGGTCCGTGTCGTCGTGCACGGTGAGACGAGTGGAACCCTCGTGGCGTTCACGCACGGTGCACTCGCGGCCCGGCACGAGGTGTTGAAGTTCCAATTGTTCGAGTGCGCCGTCGCGCTCCTCGACTTCTTCGGGAATTCGTACGACGGTGAAGCGACTTCCCACTGCCACCTGCGCAAGTGGCGTCACCGCAACCCCCGACGGCACGGAGCCGGGGATGGGATTCCCGTGTGGGCACGTGGTCGGGTTGCCGAGAATTCGCACGAGTCCCTCTTCGACGTCGTCGCTGATCACGTGCTCCCACTTGCAGGCCTCGTGGTGCGCGCGGGCCCACGGCAGGCCGATGACATCGGTGAGAAATCGCTCTGCAAGTCGATGCCGACGCACGATTTGGCTGGCAAGGTCCTCACCCTTCGCGGTGAGGGCGAGATGGGACGGATTCACGGAGAGGAGCCCCGCAACCTCCATACGTTTGACCATTTCCGACACCGAGGCCCGCGAAACGTTCAGTCGTTCGGCAAGACGGGCCTGGATGATGTCGGCGTTGTCCTCGCGCATCTCGTAGATGCACTCGCAGTACTCCTCGAATGCTGGATGGTGCTCACCAGCCACGGGCATGGCGCTCAGCGTACCCAGAGGCACACCGAGTAGGTACTCTTCGGCGGTGGCCACGGAGTCGGTTCTCGATCGTTTTTCTCCGGCCGTTCGAGCGTGGTTCACCGCGTCGTTCCCATCTGCAACTCCGGCACAAGCAGGCGGATTTGCACGCATCCTCTCCGACGAGCACACACTCATCTCCGCACCGACCGGCAGTGGAAAAACCCTGGCCGCCTTCTTGGCGGCGATCGATCGCTTGGTCACGCTCCGCGAGGATGAGCCGTCGACCACCCGCGTGTTGTACGTATCACCACTTCGTGCACTTGCGTTCGACGTGGAGAAGAATCTGCGCGCGCCGATCGTGGGCATTCGACATGCCGCGGAGCGACTGGGCATCGGGTTTCGCGAACCCGTCGTGGCGATGCGTACCGGCGACACGAGCGCACGGGATCGGCAGCGAATGGTGCGGAACCCGCCCGACATTCTCATCACCACGCCGGAGAGTTTGTACCTCATGCTCACCTCGTCGGCTCGGTCCACCTTGGCCCGTGTCGACACCATCATCATCGACGAGATCCACGCGATTGCGGCAACCAAGCGTGGTGCTCATCTGGCCTTGTCGCTCGAGCGTCTCGAGGAACTCACCGTGCGTCGCCCGCAACGTATCGGGCTCTCGGCAACGCAGCGCCCGCTCGAGGAGGTGGCGCGATTCCTCGGCGGATACCGCGACGGTGCTCCACGACCGGTTGCCATCGTGGATGCCGGTGCGCGCAAGTCGATGGACATCGAGGTGGTGGTACCCGTCGAAGACATGGGCGAGCTCGGCAAAGTCACCCGCGAACTGCGCAGCGGTCCGGCCACGGCCGCGGCGGTGGAACGCCGAACCAGTATCTGGCCCAGCATCACACCACGAATCCTCGAATTGGTGCAGCAACATCGCAGCACCATCATTTTTTGCAACGCTCGTCGCGGGGCGGAGCGACTCGCCGCACAACTCAACGAACTGGCATCGGATCTCGGACTCGGCAACACCGAATACGTGAAGGCGCACCATGGTTCGCTGGCCCGCGAGCAACGCATCGTCATCGAGGATCAACTGAAACGAGGTCAACTGCGTGCCATCGTTGCCACCAGCAGTTTGGAACTCGGTATCGACATGGGGGCAGTCGACCTGGTCATTCAGGTGGAATCACCGGGAGCGGTGAGCAGGGGCATGCAACGAATCGGTCGAGCCGGACACAACGTCGGTGAGGCGAGCCGCGGCAAGGTGTTCCCCAAGCATCGTCACGACCTGTTGGAAGTTGCCGTCGTGGCACAACGCATGCTCGATGCAGAGATCGAATCCACCCGGTATCTGCGCAATCCGTTGGACGTGCTGGCGCAACACATCGTGGCACACGTAGCGATGCATCCGGACTGCAGCGTGGAATCCCTCACCGCGATGGTTCGTCGATGCGCCAACTTCGCCGAGTTGTCGGATGAGGTGCGCAACAACGTGCTCGATCTGTTGGCGGGTCGTTATCCGAGCGAGGAATTCCGTGACCTCAAGCCGCGCATCGTCTGGGACCGGATCGCCAACACGCTGCGGGCACGCGAAGGCGCCCAGCGACTCGCGGTGACCAATGGTGGAACCATCCCCGATCGTGGAATGTTCGGGGTCTTCCTGCCCGACGGCACCCGGGTTGGCGAACTTGACGAAGAAATGGTGTACGAAACCCGACCGGGTGAAACGTTCGTGCTCGGCGCATCCACCTGGCGCATCGAGGACGTGTCGTTCGATCGGGTGGTGGTGAACCCGGCACCCGGCGAGCCCGGCAAGATGCCCTTCTGGCACGGGGACCGACTCGGTAGGCCACTGGAGTTGGGCCGCGCAGTCGGTGAATTCTTGCGCACCATTCGTGACGCACAAACGGGGGATGCCGCACCTGAGCATGCCTTGACCACCCGGCATCGCCTGGATCCGTTGGCGGCAAAGAACTTGCTGCAATACCTCGACGAACAAGTCGAGGCAACCGGCACGCTCCCCGACGATCGGACCATCGTCATCGAGCGGTTCCGTGACGAGATCGGTGACTGGCGAATCTGCATCCATTCACCCTTCGGCACTCCGGTGCATGCACCGTGGGCAATTGCCATCGAACGCCGACTGCTGGAGCGACTCGGCATTCCCATCGAAACGATGTGGGGCGACGACGGCATCGTGCTGCGTCTCCCCGAGGCGGTGGACCGCATACCCGTCGAGGAACTGCTGATCGATCCCGACGACATCACCGATGCGCTGGTTGCTGCGGTGCCCCAGACGGCGCTCTTTGCCGCACGATTCCGCGAGTGTGCCGCACGTGCCTTGCTGTTGCCACGGCGACGACCCGACCAGCGAACTCCTTTGTGGCAGCAACGCCAACGAGCCGCCGACTTGTTGGCCGTCGCCGCCAAGTATCCGACGTTTCCGATCCTGTTGGAAACAAGCCGAGAGTGCCTGCAGGACGTGTTCGACGTGCCGGCACTACGAGACGTGCTCTCCCAGTTGCGATCACGAGCCATTCGGTTGGTGAGTGTCGATACGCAAAAAGCATCGCCGTTTGCCCAGAGCCTGCTCTTCAACTGGATTGCCGCCTACATGTACGAGGGTGATGCTCCGCTGGCCGAACGGCGCGCCGCTGCGCTCGCGCTCGACCGTGATCTGCTCAACGACCTGCTCGGGTCGGAGGAGCTTCGCGAACTTCTCGACGGGGAGGTCCTGGCCGACATCGAACTCGAATTGCAGCAGGTTGCCGAATCTCGGCGTGCGAGGAGCCTCGACGATGTGCACGACGTCCTGCGTCGGGTTGGCGACCTCACCATGGACGAATTGTCGCTGCGCTGCGAGGACAACGTCGCCGTGTGGATCGCCCAGTTGCTGGAACAGCGACGCGCCATCGAGGTGGTGGTGGCGGGCGAACGACGATTCGTTGCCGCCGAGGATGCCGGACGCTTCCGTGACGCACTCGGCTGCGCTTTGCCGCTCGGGCTGCCTCAGGCATTCACCACGCCGAGCGACGCGCCACTCCAGGAACTCGTCGTTCGCTTTGCGCGAACACACGCACCGTTCGTGACACGCGATGTCGCCGTGCGTTTCGGAGTCGGCGTCGATCGCATCGCGGTGGTTCTCGCCCAGCTCGAAGCCGCGCACCGAGTGGTTCGTGGCGAATTCCGTCCGTTCGGCACCGAACGAGAGTGGTGCGACACCGAGGTGTTGCGGTTGGTGCGACGACGATCGCTCGCCAAGTTGCGCAAGGAAGTGGAGCCCGTCGATCAACGCACGTTCACCAGGTTTCTCGCCGAATGGCATGGAGTAACCGCTCCGATGCACGGCACCGAGGCGCTTACCGAGGCGCTCACGGCGTTGTCGGGTTCCGCCTTGGTGGCATCCACGCTGGAGACCGATGTTCTGCCGTTGCGTGTGCGCGGGTATCGAGCCGCGATGTTGGACGACCTGTGCACCAGTGGCGAAGTGGTGTGGGTGGGGGCCGGATCACTCGGTGGAAACGATGGCCGGATCCGACTGTTCTTTGCCGATCAACTCGGGTCGCTCTTGCCGGCTCTGGAACCACTCGACGTGCCACAGGGTGACGTGCACGATCAGATTCGTTCGGCATTGGCGCAGCGCGGTGCGAGTTTTTGGGGACAACTACGCGCCGCGGTTCGCGGTGCGACCGACCCAGAGTTGTTGGCTGCCCTGTGGGACCTGGTGTGGTCGGGGGAAGTCACCAACGATTCACTCACACCACTGCGCGCCGTGTTGCTCGGGGCACAAAGCGGTAAGAGTGCTCGTGCACTTCCGGCCACGGGCTCCACTCGACGCGCCGCGGCACGATTGGTTCGCCCCCGCCATGTGCGAGGCGGCAACGTGAGTCGCGTGGGACCACCATCGGCGCAGGGGCGCTGGAGCCTGGTATCGCAACTGGTGGAACAGCAGTCGTCGCCGACGCAGGCGTTGCACGCCCTTGCCATGCAACTGTTGGAGCGACACGGTGTCGTCACTCGCGAAGCCGTACTGGCCGAGCACGTGCGCGGGGGATTTGCGGGCGTGTACGGAGTGTTGAAGGCACTGGAAGAACGCGGGACGGTTCGGCGGGGCTACTTCGTCGATGGCCTTGGTGCAGCGCAGTTCGCCGTTCCGGGCGCCGTTGATCGCTTGCGGGCCTGCAAGGATCCCGAGGTACTGGCGTCGGAGCACGTGGAAGGTGCGGTGGTTCTCGCGGCAACCGATCCGGCACAGCCGTACGGCGCGAGCCTCGAGTGGCCGACGTCGTTGGGACGACCCACTCGCAGTGCGGGAGCCCTGGTACTGCTGCAACACGGGGATGTGCTCGGCTGGTACGACGTGCGTAGCCACCACCTGGTCACCTTCGAAAGAACGCTCGAGGCCTCCAACTGGGCGGTACTGATCGAGGCCCTCGGCAGTTTGGTGAAAGATGGACGCACGAAGAGCATCGAAGTTCGAAAAGTCAACGGCGCTGCGAGTGACGACTCCGCACCCGCCACCACCGCAGTGGCTGCCTTACTCGAACAACATGGGTTCGTTCGCGGCTATCGCGGATTGGTGTTGCGCGACTAAACCTGGGCGTCGTGCACGCGCGCCGACCCGCCGTGGGTCTGGGGTTCGACGCCACGTAAACCGGCCCAGGCGAAGTTCGCCAATTGGGATCCCACGAGCCTCGGATCGAATGGATCGCCGCTGGCGATGAGGTATCGACTCACTCCTTCGGACATGCCCACCAAGGCGTAGGCCAAGCGTCGCTGATGCTCGTGATCGAGTCCCGCGTCGATGAGCGGGGCTATGGCATCGGCAACCAGCCGCTCGACCTTCCGCACCTCGAGCGCGAACTCCTCGTCATTGCGTGATCCGCTGCCGAACAACACGACGAACGCATCGCGATTTTCCGACATCCACTCGAAATAGGCGACGATGCCCCGTTCGGTTTGCGCACGACCATCTGGTGCATGGGCGGTTGCGGCGCCGATGACCTGCAACATCCTCGACGCCAAATCCTCGATCAGCGCGAGGTACAGCGCACGCTTGGAGTCGAAATGCTGGTACAGCACCGGTTTGGTTACACCCCCCGCCTCTGCGATGTCGTCCATGGAGGTGGTGTGGTATCCCTTTTCGGCGAACTGTCGGCGTGCAACCGTGAGAATGAGCGACCGTCGCTCGGCTGCGGGGAGGCGAGAACTCATGATGCCGCCGTGGGGTCGCCTGATTGGGCGGGAGACGCCGTGTTAGCGGAGGCTTGCTGGTCTTCTCGCCGTGCTGCGCGGATGCCGTACGTAATCACGATGCTCGGTGCCAAGATGACCGAGCCAACGACGAGCGCCGCTCCACTCACGAAATGCAATGCGGTGGTGAGCGAGGTCCAAAGTCCTGCGAAAAAAGTAACGACCGACACTGCGTAGAGCCCGTATCCGGTGCGCGACGCGATCTTGTTCCAGCGGTCGATGCGGTTTCGTCGTACGATGACGGGGTCGTCGTCGTTTTCGGCGTGGAGTTGGTCGGAGTTCATCGGGTGAGAGTCAATCTAGGCTGAGGTGCTATTAACGGCGAATTGACAACGTCTTTGGCGACGGGTGAAACGACGTCACTTCCCGCCGAACCAGCCATTCATCTTGCTGGTGTCGTCGTGGCGCTCGGTGGATTTCCGGCGCTTGCCGGTGTCGATCTCGTCGTTCGTTGCGGTGAATTGGTTGCGCTCCGTGGTGCCAACGGCACCGGGAAGTCGACACTTCTTCGTCTGTGTGCGGGACTTGCACCGTTGACGCGCGGAAGCGCGCACGTTCTCGGGTTTGACGTGGCACGTCAGCGCGACGTCGTGCGAGCGATGGTGGGATTGCTCGGGCATGACAACGGCCTGTACGCCGACCTCACCGCGAGGGAGAACGTGGAATTCGTCGCGCAACTCGTGGGGGCCGGCACGAACGATGTCGAGTCCGCCCTCGACCGTCTGGGAATCGACTCGCGCGTCGCTGCGGCGCGCGCCGGTGCATTGTCCGCCGGCCAGCGACGCCGAACGGCGCTGGCCGCACTCGTCGTGCGACGAGCCCGGCTGTGGCTCCTCGACGAGCCGCATGCCGGACTCGATGGCCAAGCACGTGCGGAGTTGGACGGAATCCTTCGCGACGCCACTCGCAGTGGCGCCACCGTGGTGTACACCACGCACGAATCGGAGGTGTCCGGTGCGCGTATCCCGCGAACCATCACGCTGTCGGGTGGAATCGTGGCGCGCGACGTCGATTCGGCGGATCCATCGTGAACGCCATCCTTGCGATTGCCCGAAAGGACCTGCGCATCGAATGGCGAACTCGAACGTTGCTGGCGCGCGTAGTCCCGTTTGCATTGCTGGTGTTGGTGTTGTTCGCGGTTGCGCTGGATAGCGAGCCACTGCTCCTTCGGGCCGCCGCCGGATTGGTGTGGTTGGCGATGTTGTTCGCCGCCATGTTGTTGGTGCAACGTTCGTTCGACGTGGAGACCGCGGATCATGCCCTGGATTCGCTGCTGAGTTTCGTATCGTCGCCGTCGAAAGTGTTCTTCGGGAAGGCCCTGTCGATGTTTGTGCAACTGTTCGCACTGGCCGTGGTGCTGCTCGGTGCCGCGGTGGTGTTGTACGGGGCTCGCGTCGACGGTGACGGCGTGGTGCTGTTGGTCACGGTGCTGATCACGGCGACGATCGGTCTCTCCGTCGTCGGTACTCTCTATGGCGTTGTGGTTGCCAACATGAGCGGGCGTGACTCGCTGTTGCCGTTGCTGGCGCTTCCGGTGCTGGCCCCGCTGCTCATCGGTGCGGCTCGTGCCACTGAGGCTGCTTTGGGCAGCGACACCATCGACCTCGCCAACGGCTGGGCATGGGTGGCCCTGTTGGTGACATATGCCGTGGTGTTCGGTTCGGCCGGGGCAGTGGCGTTCGCGCCGTTGGCGCAAAGTGATTCGTGACATGAAGACGGGCACGACGACCACTCGGGTACTCGGCATTTTCGCGTTGATGATCACCGCGTGGGTGGTGGTGAGCGCGTTCTTCCTCACACCCGCCGACGTGGTGCAAGGGGATTCGGTTCGCATCATGTATGCACACGTGCCAACCGCGTGGATCGCCTACCTCGCGTTCGTTACCACCGCCGTGGCATCGGGGTTGTCGCTTGCCCGCAAACACCGAACGCTCGGATTCGATCGTGTGGCCGGAGCATCGGCGGAGGTCGGCGTTCTGTTCATGGCGATGACGCTCATCACCGGAAGTTTGTGGGGACGTCTGACGTGGGGGACGTTCTGGCAGTGGGATCCACGATTGACGACGACGCTGTTTCTCTTCGTCACCTACGTCGGCTACCTCGCCATTCGCCGAGTCGATGTCGATCCCGTACGACGTGCGCGCCGCAGCTCGGTAATCGCCCTGCTGGCGGTGTTGGAGATTCCGCTCGTGCATTTTTCCGTGGTGCTGTGGCGCTCGTTGCACCAGGAGGCCAGCGTGCTCAACACCGACGGGGATGTTCGATTGGACGACCTCATGTTGTTTACGTTGTTCTCGGGGGTGGTGGCATTCACCCTGATCTTCGTGTGGCTGGTGGTGCACCGCCAGCGCCTCGCCGCGATGAGCGACGTTGAACGTTTGGTGGGTTTGGACGTCGCAATCACCGCGCGCCGGGCAGAGAGCACGGTTGGTGGGGGTGGAAGATGAAGGACCTCGGATTCATTCTCGCCAGCTGGATCATCACCCTCGGCTCCATCGGCGTGCTCGCGATCATGACCCTGCGTCGCGCTCGCGAGTTGTCGTCTCGAATCCCCGACGAGCACAAGCCATGGGTGTGAGATAGCCGTGGACCTCACACCCCGAAGCACTCCCGAGCCTCGGTCGACGTCGCGGCGACTACTTCCGATCTTGGTGGCGGTGCTGGCAACGGTGTCGGGACTGGTCATCGTGGTGATGTTCCTTACGTCGTCGATCGACTACTACTGCAACGTCGACGAGGTTGGCGTTCGCGACGGTTGCGACGACACTCGCCGAGTGCGCGTACAGGGTTCCGTCGATGAAGGAAGCCTGCAAATGAGGGCGGGCAACACGTCGTTCGTCATGTCGTTCAACGGTGTGTCGCTACCGGTCGACTACGAAGGGGAGCCCGGCGGCGTATTCCAGGAGTGCATTCCGGTGGTGGCACACGGGAGGATCGTCGACGGAGTACTCATGGCGACTCGGATCGAGGTGAAGCACTCCAACGAGTACGAGGCGGAGAATGCCGACCGTCTCGAAGAGGCCGAGAAGTCGGCATGCTCGTAGCCAGCGTTTCGGCGCAGTTGGGTCGGGCATTCCTGCTCGTTGGTTTTCTCGCCGCGTTCTTCGGTGCATTCGCCGCTGCGGTGGGGGCACGACGAGGCGATCCCAAGACGTTGCGGCTGGTGCCGCGTTTCGTGACTCTGTCGGTGGTGATGGCGGTCGCTGCCTTCGCGGTGATGGAGTGGGCGATGATCACCCGCGATTTTTCGCTGCTGTACGTGCAGAAGGTTGGTTCGTATTCGACGCCTGCCTTGTACAACTTTGCCGCAGTATGGAGTGCACTCGAAGGATCCATCCTCATGTGGGTGCTGGTGCTCGCGGGCTACGTCGCCGCGGTTGCCTGGTGGATGCGTCGTCGATTCTCGGAACCGCTCGTGGGTTGGGCACTGGCAGTGATGCTGGCCGTGCTGGCGTACTTCTTCTTGTTGTCGTTCGGTCCGGCAAATCCGTTCGTGGTCGGACCGCCGGGTGTCCTCGATGGACCGGGCCCGAACCCCTTGCTGCAAAATCACGTCCTCGTCATGTTCCACCCTCCGATCTTGTACCTCGGCTACGTGGGCATGACGGTGCCGTTCGCGTTCGCGTTGGCCGCCCTGATCGCCGGAAAAGTAGAGGATGGATGGTTGCACCTCACCCGTCGTTGGACGGTGGCCGCATGGGGATTCCTGACCTTTGGGATTGCCCTCGGTGGCTGGTGGAGTTACGAAGTCCTCGGTTGGAGTGGTGTATGGGCCTGGGACCCGGTGGAGAATGCATCCCTGCTGCCGTGGATCACCGGAACCGCCTACATCCACTCGGTGATGGTGCAGGAGCGTCGTGGACTCCTGCGCGTCTGGAACGTGTCGCTGCTGATTGCAACGTTCAGTCTGACCATCCTCGGAACCTTCCTCACACGTTCGGGTGTGTTGAACAGCGTTCATGCGTTCTCCGAAAGTGACATCGGTCCGTGGCTGCTCGCGATGTTTGCCGTGGTGGTGGCGGTTTCCCTGGTGCTCGTGTTCTTGCGAGGCGATCAACTGCGAGCCAGCGGAGCGGTGGACTCGGTGTTCTCGCGGGAAGGTGCGTTCCTGGTGAACAACGTGCTCTTTGCGGTCTTTGCCTTCGTGGTGCTGCTCGGAACCGTGTTCCCCCTCGTGGTGGAGGCGATTCAGCAACGACAGATCGTGGTGGGTGAGCCGTTCTTCGACCGGCTCACGATTCCGATTGGGCTGACGATGTTGTTCATCATGGCCGTGGCTCCGGTGCTGCCGTGGCGTCGTGACGGGAGCGACCTGCTCTCGCAACGATTGCTCGGTCCGGCACTCGTCGGTGTTGCCTCGTTGACCTTCTCCATTGCAGTTGGGGCGACCGGTCTCGCCCCACTGCTGGCCTTCGGGCTCGGTGGTTTTGCGGGGGGCAGCGCACTTCGCCATCTGGTACGTGCGGTTCGGGTGCAACGACTTCGCGGATTCGTCGGCAGGGCCAACGGAGGAATGGTGGTACACCTCGGGGTGATCCTCATCTGCGTGGCGCTCGCCGCGTCGAACTCATTCACCCGAAGCCAGGAAATCGATCTCGTTGCCGGAAAGACGGCGCGCTTTGCGGGGCATACGTTCGAATTGATGGACGTGGTGGAGGTGCGGGACCAGCGCAGTACGTCGGTGCGTGCGTTGGTGAGCGTGGACGGAGGAAAGGCCTATGCGCCATCGATCACCAAGTACACGCGCATCGGCATGAACGTGGGTACTCCCTCCGTTCGCACCAGCTTTAGTCACGACGTGTATCTCACGCTGGAGCCACCGGTACGACAGGATTCGGGCCAAGCGCGCATCAAGGTGTTCGTCAAACCGATGATCCTGTGGCTATGGATCGGAACCTTCGTGATGGCGTTGGGCACGGTGCTCGCCGTACTTCCCGGTCGACGACGATCGATTCACGACATTCGCGACGAGGTGGTCGATCGATGAAGACGGCACGAATCGGAGCAATCGGTGTCGCCGCGGCGATGACGATGTTCGTCGTGTTGTTGCTACGAACCGACGGTGATGCCGGAGTCGGCGCACGGTCGCCTTTGCTGGGTCAGCCCGCACCCGCCGTGATCACCACCACCATCGACGATCGCTCCTTCGATTTGACCCGCCGAAAGGGTTCCTGGGTGGTGTTCAACTTCTTCAATTCCACCTGCGTGCCCTGCATCGCCGAGCACCCGGCACTGCTCTCCTTCGTCGCGAAGGAGGCGGCCCGCAGCGACGGTGTGGAGATGTACACCGTGGTGAACGACGATGCCGACGACGCCGTCCGGGCGTTCTTCGCCGCAAACGGCGGGGACTGGCCGAAACTTCGCGACAGCGATGGCGCGATTGCGGTGGCGTTCGGGGTCGCCAAGGTTCCCGAAACGTGGATCATCGATCCGAACGGGTTCGTGCGACTACGCATCATGGGTTCGGTGGTCGAGGGAGTGTTGGAAGATCAGATGGCCTCCTTGCGGGCGAGCGAGTAACGCAAGTGGAGACGCGGCGTACACGTTCGGTTCGTCGCGTGGTCTGGGGTGGCATTGCGCTCGTCACCATCGCAGCGTTGTCGTTCGGCTCGCTTCGAGACGCTGGCCCCCTCACCCAGCAAGACCGAATCGACTCGGTAACCAAGCGAATCGCATGCCCGACCTGCGACGGAGAGAGCGTGTTCGTGTCGCGTGCATCGGCGGCACAGGCCATTCGCGCGGAGGTGGCCCGACAAGTGGGTGACGGAGTTCGTTCGGACGATGAAATCGTCGCCTACATCGCCGACCGATTCGGGGGAGAAGTGTTGTTGGTGCCGCGCGGAGAAGGACTGGATGCACTCATCTGGGTTTTGCCGGTGCTCGTCTCGGTGGTGCTCATCATCGGTCTCGCCGCCGCGTTTCGTCGTTGGCGTCGTGTCGAACCTGTGGCACCATCACGTCGTCGCTCGTGGATGGTTGGCGTCGGCGTTGCGATCGTGGTTGGTGTCGGTGGCGGCGTGCTGGTGGCGCGCCAAGCGGGACAACGCCTACCGCTACAAACGGCCACCGGAGGAATAGAAGACAGCACGGCATCGTTGTTGGCCCAGGCACGACTCGCAGGTGGTGCCGACGTCACGTCGGCGATCGAACTTTACGGTCGCGTGCTCGAGACCGACCCCGACAACGTGGAAGCACTCACGTACCGGGCATGGCTGATCATGTTGTCGGCCCGACAATTCGACGAATCATTGCGCAACCAGGCGTATGCATCCACCATCACCGCGCTCGGGCGCGCAATCGAGCTCGACCCCGGATACCCCGACGCCATGTGTTTTTTGGGCATCGTGGTGTTCCGGGATGGTGGGGATGCCGCATCGGCCAAGGAGTTCGTCGATCGATGTCTTGATCGCGAGCCACCAGCCGAGGTTCGTGGTTTGGTGGAGGCATTGAAGAAGGAAGTCGACGACGTACTCGGCGAGTGACGCCGCTGCGAGTCACCAATGCTTCAGTCGTCGTGGGGTGGCGGCCAAGCGCGCGCTTCGACGAAACGACCGTCCACGCGTTCGAGCACCCACACGCTGCCCTTGCCCCACTGCGGCGCGCCGTCGACCCGCATGCCGGCGGCAACGAAGTGCTCGATGATGGCCGGAATCACGTCACCATGGCTGCACATCACCGCGCGATCGGGCAGGTCGTACAGCAGATCGAGAAGCACGGCGTCGGCTTCGACACGATCGCTTCCGAACTCTGCGAGACGTTCGTCGATGGTGACATGAACGTCGAGTGCGAGTGCAAGCGGCTCGATGGTCTGCACGCAGCGAAGGTACGGACTCGACACCACCACGCTCGGCGACACTGCGGCGAGTCGTCGGCAAAGATCGAGCGCCTGTTTGTGACCGGCAACCGTGAGTGGACGATCGATGTCGTTGCCGTCGAAGTCGGATCGTGAGCCCGCCTTGGCGTGTCGTACGAGGTACAAGGGCACCGCGGCAACCTAGTGGGCGAAGGTGAACGACTTCCGCCCTGGTCGGTGAACGACTTCAGCCGCGGTCGTGGCACACTGAGACGTGGGATTTTTCGACCGTAATCGCGCAGAAGTCGCAGCGAAGGGGTTCGACCCCAAGCGTTTGCCGCCGGGGCAGTACCTCACGGAGCGTTTTCCGGTGCTGCACGTGGGGGACGTACCGACCTACGCGCCGGGCGAGTGGTCGCTGCACATCGGTGGTGCCGTTGCGTCGCCCTACACATTGACTTACGAACAGTTGTTGGACTTGCCGTCGACAACGCTCACCGTTGACATCCACTGCGTGACCAAATGGTCGAAATTCGACACCGTGTGGAGGGGAGTACGTGTGCGAGACCTGTTCGAGCGCGCCGGCATCAGTTCCGAGGCGTCGCACGTGATGGCTCACGCGGAGTACGGCTACACGGCCAACTTGCCGCTCGCCGATGCAACTCGCGACGACTCGCTCGTGGCGTACCAGTACGACGGAGCCGACATCGAGCCGATTCACGGCGGTCCGGTGCGCTTGTTCATCCCGCATCTGTATTTTTGGAAATCAGCGAAGTGGCTACGCGGGCTCGAAGCCACCATGGAGGACGCCCCCGGCTTCTGGGAGCAGAACGGCTACCACATGTATGGAGACCCGTTCCTCGAGCAACGATTCTGGGGTGACTGAGCGCTACCCAATACGGTCGTGCAGGGTCGTTTCGCAGAAGCGATCACCCTGAGGCAACGAAGCGGACGTCTCCGGCGACGTTTCGCCGTACAACGTGTCGAGCATTCCCTTCACCATGCCTCGGTCGACGGCGCAGATCACCGGATGCTCGATTGCGACGTCTCCGAATGGACAGTGGTTGTTGATGATTCGCAACTTGTTCTGTCGCTTCTCCGCGTGTGCAGCAAATCCGTGCGCAGTGAGTGCATCGGCAACGCGCTGGAGTGCCGAGCGCAACGAGCGTTGACCGGCAGCGACATCGTCCCCCGTCAAGCCGGCGGCCATTGCGTGCCCGTACTTGCGACCCACCTCCTCGGCCATGGCTTCGGCGGCGTCGCGAGGCAATCGCTCGAGAGCCTCGCCGAGGAGCGACAACACCAAGTCGTCGCTGCGAACGGGAAACTGCATCGGCTCGGTGGTCGTCACCGGGCGGTACCGCTTGGATGGGCGTCCGGCTCCGGCGTGCTCCGCACGCGCAACTTCCACCTCGAGGTAGCCCCCGGCGGCGAGCTTGTCGAGATGATGTCGCGCGACGTTCGGGTGCACATCGAACCGTTCGGCAACCTGACTGGCAGTGACACCCTGGGCGGCGTCGCGAACGAACAAGTACACCGCACGACGCGTGGGATCACCAAATGCGGAGGTGATGGCGGATACCTGCGAGGCGAATGCGCCACCGGTCACGCTGCTCGCCGCGGACTTGATGCGCGTCACGCGATTAGCCTAACGAGCGCGCATGAGCACCCTCACTCCTGAATCCGTCATCGACGCACTGCGTCCGGTCGAGGATCCGGAGTTGCACCGCTCGATCGTGGATCTCAACATGGTTCGCGACGTGGTCGTCAACGATGGCGTGGTGTCGCTCACAGTCACGTTGACCATCGCGGGTTGTCCGTTACGCAACGAGATACAAAGTCGCGTCAACGGTGCCATTCGACCGATGTCGGGCGTACGTGACGTGCAGTTGAACTTCGGCGTGATGACCGACGAGGAACGCGCCGCACTGCGGGAAAAGTTGCACGGCTCGCCCGGTGCCACCGCGGGTAGTGCTCCCGCGCAGGGCCACGCGCAGGGTCGCGCCATCTCGTTCGCGCAACCCGGTTCCAAGACGCGACCGTTGCTCATCTCTTCCGGCAAGGGAGGTGTGGGCAAGAGCAGCGTCACCACCAACCTGGCCGTGGCACTCGCCGCGGCGGGTCACACGGTGGGCGTCGTCGACGCGGACATCTACGGCTACTCCATTCCGCGCATGCTCGGTGCCGATCGCGACCCGGTCGTCATCGACGAGATGTTGTTGCCGCCGGAGAGTTACGGCGTTCGGTGCATCTCGATCGGCTACTTCGTTCCCGAGGGTCAAGCGGTGGTGTGGCGTGGTCCGATGTTGCACAAGGCACTTGAGCAGTTCCTCACCGACGTGTACTGGGACGAGCCGGAGTTCCTGCTCATCGACATGCCCCCGGGTACCGGCGACATCGCGTTGAGCCTGAGTCAGTACCTGCCACGTGCAGAGGTGTACGTGGTGACCACTCCACAGGAGGCGGCGCAGAAGGTCGCGCGACTCTCCGCGGCGATGGCCAAGAAGGTCAACATGTCGGTACGCGGCGTCATCGAGAACATGTCGTGGTTCACCGGCGACGACGGCAAGCGGTACGAACTCTTCGGTCAGGGAGGCGGAAAGATGTTGGCCGACGAACTCGGCGTGCCGCTGTTGGCACAGATTCCGTTGGTGAACCAGCTCCGCGAGGGCGGCGACGACGGCAAGCCGATTGCAGCCATCGCACCAGGAAGTGAAGTGGGCTCGATATTCGCGGACCTGGCCAAGAAAATCGTCGAGATGCGACCGAAAAAGGTCTTCAGTCAGGCCCTGAAGGTCAACTGACCTGACACACTGGTGACCATGGACCTGCGCATCGGAGTCACCCACTCGTCACGAGACATCAGTTTGGAGATCGAGAACGACGAACCGTCGCGGGCCGCCGCACGAAAGAGCGTGGAGGAGGCACTCGCCGGGAAGGTGGAGGTGCTCTGGCTGAAGGACAAGCGCGGACGGGAGGTCGCCGTGCCGTCGGAAAAGATCGCCTTCGTCGAGTTCGGTGCCCCGGATGGGGAGCGTCGACTGGGGTTCGGAGCCTGACGCTTCGAGCGTTACTTTCTCGACGACTCGTCTTCGTAACGGGAAAGGGTGGAGTCGGCAAATCCGCCGTAGCCGCGGCGTTGGCGAGGCTGGCGGCCGGCGAAGGCAAGCGGGTGCTGGCATGCGAAATGGACGACAAGGGCTCGCTCGCTGCGTACCTCGGGCGCGACGACCTGACCTTCTCACCCGTGGAAGTGTCACCGAACCTGTATGCGATGGCAATGAACACGGAGGACTCACTGCGCGAGTACATCCGACTGTTCCTGCGGGTTCCCGTGCTCGGCAGCCTCACACCGCTCGCCCGCATCTTCGATTTCGTGGCGAACGCGGCACCGGCCGTGAAGGAGATCCTGGCGGTAGGCAAGCTGTGCTACGAGGTTCGTGAACGGCACTACGACATCGTCATCGTGGATTCCGAAGCGAGCGGTCACTTCGTCGCCCAGGTGTCGGCACCGGATGCACTCGCCACCTTGGTTCGAATCGGCATCGTCGCCGACCAGACCAAATGGATGAGCAACTTGCTGCACGACCCCGAGGTTTCCACGGTGCTCGCCGTGGTGACACCGGAGGAAATGCCCGTCGTCGAGACCATCGAACTACGGGATCGCTTGGCGACGGCAACGCCGATCGATTTCGCCGGTGTGCTGGTGAATCGCATGCCCGCGGCACTCGTCGATGCCGAACTTCTGGCGACCGTGGCACCGACGAGCGGACATCTGGCCACCTCGGTGCAGGTCGGTGAGTGGCTGAGCGAGCGTCGCTCGAATGCCGAGCTCCACGCGAGGCGACTCGCCGATGCCCTCGAACTGGGCAACGTGGAGACCATCGCCGAAGCCCCGGCCGGGACACACTCCCCGGAACGGATCACCGACCATTTGGTGGGTGAAATGCGCCGAATCCTGGACGAGCACGCATGATTGTCGCACCCGGCAACATGGATGAAACCATCGAGCAGTTCGCTCCACTCGATCCGGAACTCTTCGACATGCTTGCGAAATCGAGGATGATCATCATCTGCGGGCCGGGTGGTGTCGGGAAGACCACGTCTGCCGCCGCGTTGGGGGTGGTGGCCGCCCGCCATTTTCCCAAGCGGGTGTTGGTGCTGACGGTGGATCCGGCGCGCCGGCTGGCGACCGCCCTCGGTCTCGGGACCATCGGTAACGCCGAAGTTCCGGTGGAACTCGCGGGCGCCAAGGGAAGTCTCGACATCGCGATGATCGATACCAAAGCCAGTTGGGACGACATGGTGCGCCGACACGCGCCGGACGGTGTGACCCGTGATCGAGTGTTGGGCAACGATCTGTACAAGACGTTGACGTCGCGGTTCGTGCACAGTCACGACTACGTGGTGACCGAGCGCCTGTACGACGCACGCGAAAGCGGCGTCTACGACCTCGTCGTGGTGGACACGCCGCCGTCGCGAAGCGCGCTCTCAGTGCTGGATGCACCGCGACGCATGGAACAATTCTTCTCCAGCCGACTGCTCAAATTGTTGACCGCACCCACCCAGTCGCGACTGTTGTCGTTGGCTTCGCGACCGTTCTTCATCGTTGCCGACCGAATCCTCGGCGCGGCATTCCTGTCGGACATCGCAGAGTTCTTCACGTTGTTTCGCACGATGGAGGGACCAGTCGTGTCGCGGGCACGCCGGGTCGGGGCACTGTTGTCGGACCCTGCCACGTCGTACGTCGTCGTCACCAGCCCTGAGCCGGTGGCCATGCAGGAAGCCGGCTATCTCGTGGAGGAGTTGCGTCGCAGGGGTCATCGTCTCGATGCGGTAGTCACCAACCGACTCGTGCCGAGCCGCCTCGCCACCGGGGCGGCCGAACGCGCCGAAGCGCTCATCGAGGGCAACCCGTTGCACGATGTCGAGCGTGCGTCGCGCGATGCCGCCGATGCGCCGCTCACGACCGCCACGCGTCGAGCGTTGGCAGCCGCCGAACGCGAGATCGCAAACATCGCCAACCAGCACGCGGCTGCCCTGGCGGAGATTCGGCGGTGGGGTGCCCGGGTGCTCATGAGTGAGTCGCGCGGGGGTGACATCACCGACGTGACGTCGTTGCTCGCCCTCGGCGAGGCGCTGCGCACCTAACCGCGAGCGGCAAGAATGGAGGTCGACCATGCCGACGCTCCTCGAGCTAGCAAGCGAACACACCGAGTTGTCGGAGGACGATGTTTCGCATCTCGCCGCCCTGATTTCCGAGTGGGGAATGCTGGCCGACTTTTCCTTCGCCGACCTGTTGTTGTACGTGCCGGTTACGTCCACAGGTGGAGTCAACTGGCTCACCGCATCGCAGGTGCGTGCAGCCACCGGTCAGACCTTGTACGAGTCGGATCTCGTCGGCGAGTTCGCCGACGACACCGATCGCCCGTTCATTGCCGCGGCAGCCCAAAGCGGGCAGATTCAACAGGGTGAGATCACCCTGTCGTACTTGAACGATCCGGTGAACATGACCGCGATTCCCGTCATGCGCGAGGGTCGAGCAATAGCCGTATTGACGCGCGAAGTGTCGTCGGTGTCCGGTCGTCGCCCCGGACAACTGGAGCGCACGTATCTGTCGATCTTCGATGACTTCGCCAACATGATCGCCACCGGATTGTTCCCGTTCGAGGGACGGGTTGCCGACTCGAGCGTGGCCCCGCGCGTCGGCGACGGAGTGGTGGTGCTGGACGGCAGTGCGCGGGTGCGTTACGCATCCCCCAACGCCGTATCGGCCCTCCACCGCATCGGTATTCGAGCCAATGCGGTGGGCCAGAGTTTGGCCGAACTGGGTTTTGCGCACGATGCGGCCCGCGCGTCGTTCGAGAGACGGGAACCCGTGGTCGAGGAACTCGACCAGGAACACGATGTCACGTTGTTGGTGCGGTCGATCCCGATCCTCAAGCGGGGTGTGCGCGCGACCAACGTCGTCGGCGGCGTGGTGCTGATGCGAGACGTCTCCGAACTCCGTCGTCGCGACCGGTTGATCCTTACCAAGGACGCCACCATCAAGGAGATCCACCATCGGGTGAAGAACAACCTTCAAACCATCTCCTCGCTGCTGCGGCTGCAGGGTCGGCGTTTGTCCTCCGACGAGGCAAAGGCTGCCATCGCCGATTCGGTGCGTCGGATTCGAACCATCGCACTGGTGCATGAAACGTTGTCGCGAGAGCCTGGCGAGGACGTTGCCTTCGTGGAGATCCTCCGACCGCTCATCCAACTGTCACAGGAGAGCCTGCAGTCCAGCGACCGACCCGTTCGGTTCGAGGTTCGCGGTGACGCTGGTCGGCTCCCCGCCACGATCGCCACACCGCTGTCGGTGGTGATTCTGGAACTTCTGCAGAACGTCGTCGATCACGCGTTCGGCGACAAGCGCCGGGATGGTGTGGTGCGCGTGTTTCTGGCGCGCGATCCCGATGATGACGCACTGCATCTGCGGGTCATCGACAACGGTGTCGGTGTCGACGAACGATTCGACATCTCGCAAGCAACCGGACTCGGATTGTCGATCGTGCGAACGCTCGTCACCACCGAACTGGGCGGAACCATCTCGATGCGTCCGGCAAGTACGACGGATCTCGTGGACGCTGCGCTCGACGACGGCAGCGGTCAGGCGGGAACCGTGGTGGACTTGCGAATTCCGACCGACTAGGCGATGCTGGCGCGGCGTGCCGCCGCTGCACGACGCCGCATGTCGCGACGCTCTTCCTCGCTCGTGCCACCCCACACGCCACAGTCCTGGTTGGTGGCGAGCGCGAAATCGAGACACTCCTTGCGAACCCCGCAATCTGCGCACACCGCGCGAGCGCGCACGAGCATGCGCATCGCTTCACCGGTGTTGCCGATGGGGAAGAACATGTCGGGATCGATCTCCCGACAATTGGCGTTCACTCGCCAGGAGTAGTCAGCGGAACCGAGGGCGAGGCTTTGAGCGAGAATGGACATGCGGGCGTCAGGCTAAGTGCCCGAACGGCGGAACGCAAGGGGTAACTTCGCTACCCTGACGCCACGAACATGCGCACAACCACCCAAGTAATGGCCCATCGAGGTGCATCTAGGGCCGCTCCCGCCAACACCATTGAAGCCTTCAGCCTCGCCAGACGTATGGGGGCCCATGCGGTGGAACTCGACGTTCGCCAGTGCGCCACCGGCGAGTTGGTGGTTCACCACGACCCTGTACTGAGCGACGGTCGAATCATCGCACACCTGGGCAAACATCAGTTGCCCGACGTCGTACCAACACTCGACGAGGCGCTCGATGCGTGTGGCGAGATGTGGGTGAACGTGGAGATCAAGAATCATCGCATCGAACCTGACTTCGATGGTCGCGACGAACGAACCATGGCCGTGTTGGAGGTGCTGCGCCAGCGCGTGGGACAACACGGCGATGTGAAGCGCTATCTCGTGTCGTGTTTTCGAAGAAGGACGGTGGACCGTGTGCACCAGGCGTGGCCCGAACTTCCCACCGCTTGGCTCACCGTGAAGATCGGCGACCATCGGGAGCTCGCTCGCGACCTCGCGTCATTCGGACATGCTGCGGTGCACCCCGAAGTATCGGGTGTTACTCGGGAGATGATCGAGACGTTTCAGGCTCACGGCGTACGCGTGAACACCTGGACCTGCGACGACCCAATTCGAATGAGCAACCTCATCGAGTGGGGCATCGACGGCATTTGCACGAACCGGCCGGACGTGGCGCTCGAACTCCTCGGTAAGTGACGGCCCGGCGCTCGAACTCCTCGGCGGGTACTAGTACTCCACCAACATCGGCTTGATGAGTCGCAACGCCTCGGCATGGTGTCGAACGGTCAGGGTGGTGGTTTCGTCGATGTAGTCACCATCGAGTTGATATCCGAACGGCGCCGGAAAATCGAAGACCACCCGTTCCACGTCCTCGATCACCTCGACTCCACGGCGAGCCGCGATGCCGCCATTTCGTAGGGCTCCCCACATGGTGGACAGCATCAACGGAGTGGTGAGTCGCCGAAACGTGACTGCGACCAGTCGCTTCTCCAGCGAGGCGGCACGCGAGAGTTCGATCGCACGCTTCCCCACGTAGGTGTAGGGGTTGGTGTTGAGCACGATGGTGAAGAAGCCGTTCGGGATCTTTCGACCATCGATCTCCACCGTGAAGTGCGGAAACCTCCTGTCGTAGTCGACGAACCAGGTCTTCAACGCCGCGAAGGCGAACAACGGTTGACCAACGAGACGCTTGAAACTGAACGTGCGTTCCACACGTCGAACGACCTCGGCGTCGTAGCCGACACCGGCATGGAAGGTGAAGTACCTGCCGTTGGCTTCACCCAGTCCAATCGGTGCAACGAGGCCACCATCGAGTCCGGCGGTGAGTTGCGTCACCGCCGTCAGAGGGTCGTTCGCCATGCCGAGGGATCGCGCGAACACGTTGGTGGATCCTCCGGGTAGTACTCCGAGCGCTGTCGAACTCCCCGCGAGTCCCGTGGCCACCTCGTTGAGGGTGCCGTCACCCCCGAAGGCCACCACCGCGTCGAGACCCCGCGCGACGGCGTCGGCCGCGAAGCGCGTGGCATGGCCCCGCTCGCTGGTTTCGACCACTTGCACGTCGTGATGACGGGCCAGGTACTGGTGGACCTGAACGGTGTTGCGTGGGGTCACCGACGTGGCAAAGGAGTTCACCACCAGCAGGATTCGCACGCAAAAACACGGTATCTGGGTCCGGATTGCCCCTCGACACCGCAGGGAATTCGCTGGTGCGACGAGGACGCAGGTCACACCACCCCGTCATGACGATTTCCGCGACCGATTCTGCGTTCAGGTGACCGAGCGGTAACAATGAAGGTCATGAAAATAGTCGTCTGCGTGAAGCAAATACCCGATCCCGCCACGCCCGGATCACTCGACTCGTCCACCAATGCACTGAAGCGTGACGGCAAACTCATCCTCGACGACTCCGACGCTTATGGCGTGGAGATGGCCTTGCAGCTCGCCACGGCAGCCGGTGGCGGCGAAGTGAGCATCGTTTCCATGGCGCCGAACAACGAAACCTCCGGCATGCGAACCGCGTTGGCGATGGGTGCCGTGCGTGGAGTTCTCGTCTCGGATCCCGCACTGGGAGGTTCCGACGCACTCACCACCGCCAAGGTCCTCGCGGCGGCAATCAACAAGGTCGGCATGCCCGACCTGGTCATCGCAGCAACCGAAAGCACCGACGGCTACACCGGCACGGTGCCGGAACAGCTCGCCGAGGTGCTCGGACTTCCCTCGGTGACGTTCGCCAAGAAGGTGAAGGTCGAGGGCGGCACGTTGAAGATCGATCGTCAGACCGAGGCGGGATACGACGAGGTGGAATGTCCGCTTCCAGCACTCGTCAGCGTGACTGCGGGTGTGGTGGAGCCCCGATACCCGAGCTTCAAGGGAATCATGGACGCCAAGAAGAAGGAAATCGTCACCGTGACCGCCGCCGATCTCGGTGTGACACCGGTTGGTTGGTCGGGAGCCGGTCAGAAGGTGTCGTCGGTGACCCAAGCAGAGGCACGCAAGGCGGGCCAGGTCATCGAGGATGACGGCGAGGCATTCAACAAAATCGTTGCGTTTCTCGAAACGCTGAAGGTCATCTGAGGAGGACGATCAACATGGCAGTGAACAACGTTTGGGTGTTTGCGCAAGGAAACAACGGCGCAATCACCAGCTTCACCGCAGAATTGCTCACCAAGGCGCGCAGTCTCACCGACAACGTCTCGGCATTCGTACCCGGAGACGGTTCAGCACTCGCCGATGTGCTCGGAAAGTACGGCGCAAAGAAGGTGTACTCCACGGGTGACCTCGGGGGTCGGCTCGTTGGTGTGGCGGCGTCAAATGCGATGAAGTCGGTGATCGATGGCGGGGACAAGCCCGACCTCATCCTGTTCCCGCAGAATTACGACGGTCGCGACACCATCGCGCGGTTGTCGGTGAAGCTCGGGGTTACCGTGCTCACCAACAGCATCGACATCGCAATTAACGGCGGCGACGTCGTGGCGACCACGCCGATCTTCGGTGGCAACGTGCTGTTTGCCACGGCCTTCACCGGCCCCGGCCCGCACCTGGCATCGTTCCGACCCAAGAGCTTCGCCGCCGAGGAGAGCGGTGGCGGTGCGGCACAGGTCGTTGCCGTGACGGTGCCGGATGGCGGGGCAACGGCGGCCGCACGGGTCACCGCGGTTCACGTCGAAGAGACCAGTGGTCCCAAGTTGGACGAAGCCAACATCGTGGTGTCCGGCGGACGAGGACTGGGCGAATCCACCAATTTTGCGATGGTGGAGGAGTTGGCGAAGTTGCTACACGGTGCACCCGGCGCCTCTCGCGCCATCGTCGACGCGGGTTGGGTGCCGTACTCCTACCAAGTGGGACAAACCGGCAAAGTGGTGAAGCCCAGCGTGTACATCGCTGCAGGAATCTCCGGCGCCACGCAACACATGGTGGGTATGAAGGGCTCCAAGAACATCATCGCCATCAACAAGGACAAGGAGGCACCCATTTTTGCGGTTGCCGACTTGGGCATCGTGGGCGACGTACACAAGGTGCTTCCAAAGTTGATCGAAGCATTGAAGGCGCGCGGCTAACGCGGCGACGTGTGGCGCTGGTCTACACCAGCGGCCATGGGTAGCGCCGACCGCTCTCATCGACGGGAAACCGTCGGTGTTCCAGCAGCCATCCTGCGCGATGGGCGAGTGCCTCCACCTCGTCGCTGTCGAGGAGCGACGCCACCTCCAGTGGCACGGTATCCGACACGCGTCGCACTGCGTCGAGCAACGGCTCGGGAATCTCCTCGCCACCGAACTCCCAGATGACCGTTCGCAGCTTGAAGTCGGCGGAGAAACACAGACCGTGATCGATGCCCCACACGTGGCGTTGTGCATCGATCAACACGTGACCGGATTTTCGATCGGTGTTGTTCGCCACGATGTCGTAGACGGCGATGTTGCGAAATTGTTGGTGTAACTCGGGCTGATTCTCGAACAGCGTGAAGTAGTGCTGCTCGAAGTCGGCATCGATCAGCAACTGCAACGATCCTTCGCCCAGGGGTCCTTCACGTAGGACGGTGACGGGGACGAAGTCGAATCCCATTGCGACGGCCAGTCGGTACGCGGCAACCTCACGTCGGTGGAGTCCCGGGGCGAAGTCCCACAGGGGACGCTCACCGCGTAACGGCTTGTAGATGGCCCGACACTCCAGATCGGCGAGCGACACCCTCACCAGGAAGGTGGCGTTGCTGCTGTATGGCATCCGCATTTCCACTTCGATGTCGCCTTCGGCGAGCAGCCGATGCGGCACTAGTTCATTTTCGGGCATGCATGTCCGTCACGGTTCATTGGCAGCCCACAGAATGCACACGGTGGACGCCCCGCACGAACGAGACGATCGGCGTGTTCACAAAACGCAACGGCTTGGGCGCGAGTAATGCGAACGCGCACGCGACTGGCGTCGAACTCCGGGTCGTCCTCGGGTGAAATTTCCTCGAACTGCAGGATGAGGTGATCGTCGCGACGATCGTATGCGAGTCCGACACTGCCCAGCGCAAACGCCGCATCGTCGGGCTCGACGAACGGGGAGTTGCGAAGGGAACCGGGAGATACCGCGGGTGCGTCCTCCAGGGTTTTTCGGAGGAACACCGCCAACGCGGAAATCTGCTCCTTCTCGCACTTGATGGTCAGTAGATCGCCCGCGTCGCCGATTTGCAGGAAGAACGTCCGCGCGCCCGGCAAACCAATCACGCCGGCGGTGAACGCTTCGGTGGACTCGTAGTCACGGTACAAACTCACGTCGGGCACCACACGTTCATGATGGACGAAGTTCGCGCAGCGAACCACCCGTGGAATTGACGGTGAGCACGATCGGGGTCGTGTCGGTGTAGAGAATCGCCGTCACCGAACACGTGGAAATGACGATGCGTTGGAATAGGTCGAGGGGCGTTCCCATGGCGTGGGCGACTGCCGCCTTGATGGGATCCGCGTGCGACACGCAGACGATCGTCTTGCCGGCGTGTCGCCGACGAAGCAGGTCGAGTGCCCCAACCATCCGTGACTGCATCTCCATGAAACTTTCGCCGTCGGGAAAACGAAACCCACTGGGAGCGCGTTGCACGGCGGTCCACTGTGGTTTGCGATAGAGACGCCGCAGTGACTGGCCGGTCCATGCGCCGAAGTCGCACTCGAGCAGGCCTCGTTCGATACGCACGGGGACGCGTAGCGCACGACTGATGGGTGCCGCTGTTTCCCGTGCTCGTTCGAGTGGCGACGAATAGATCGCGGCCACGTTGCCGAGTTCGGCGATACGTTCGGCCGCGTGTGCCGCTTGCTCCTTGCCACGCTCGGCCAGGTGCAAACCCCGGGCTCGTCCCGGCAGAACTTTCCCCGTGGTGGGTGTGGTGCCGTGGCGCACCAGGAGAACGAGCGTCGGCTTGCCAGACATGCGTGCTCAACCTATCCCCACATCTCGTAGCGTCACGGTTGGTGGGCAAGGGAAGGCGTGCGACGCGCGACACGCAGGTGCGGCTGCGCGACGAGATCGAGGCATGTCGGGCGTGTCCGCGGTTGGTGAGATGGCGCGAGACCGTGGCTCGCGAGCGCAAAGCCGCATACCGCGACGAGACCTATTGGGGAAAACCAATCAGCGGGTTCGGTGACGCCGGTGCTCGCGTGATCGTGCTCGGGTTGGCTCCGGGTGCACACGGAGCCAATCGAACCGGACGAGTGTTCACCGGTGATCGAAGTGGTGACTGGTTGTTCCGGGCAATGCACAGGGCGGGATTTGCAAGCAGCGCAACCTCGCATGCACGCAACGACGGTCTGCGGCTCTCCGATGCCTGGGTGACGGTTGCAGTTCGCTGTGCGCCACCCGACAACAAGCCGCTACCAATCGAGAAGAAGCGCTGCGCGCCGTTTTTGGAACGGGAACTCGCCATGTTGTCGAACATGCGGGTGGTGGTGTGTCTCGGGAATTTTGCCTACGTGGCAGCGTGCGACTACTTCGAAGTGTCGCCCCGGCCGAAGTTCGCGCACGGGGCAGAGGTTGAGGTACCGGCCGTCGCACGGGGCACTGCGGTTGGTGCGCACGGCTCGTCGGTTGGCGGGCACGGCGCGGTAACGCTGCTGTGTTCGTATCATCCGAGCCAGCAAAATACGTTTACCGGTCGTCTTACCGAACGAATGCTCGACGGCGTCTTCTCGCGAGCTGCACACCTCGTGCACGGTTGAAGCCCGGCGCCAGCGATTCGCGACTGACGTACAGTGCGATGGGCCGGCGGTCCGTTGTGGCGCCGCCTGGTGAGGTGATAGGTCGGTTCTGTCGCCGCGTGATCGGGTTTAGTGCGCCGCTGGCGCGGTGCCGTCGGCCTTCTTCTTTGGTGGTGGTACGCCGATCTTCACCGAGGTTTCCGCGAACTCGGGCCAACGGCGACGGCTCACCACGCTGAGGAGTCGCAGCAACTTCATCGCCTTCTCGTCGGTTTGGGCGGGGCGAGCGACCACCGAACCGTCCTTGATCATTCGATTCATCACCTCTTCACCCAGTTCGGTACGCACCACGCACAGGGTCCAGTCGTTGTCCTCGCCGATACCACCGGTGGAGATGTCGGCATGTTCTGCGGCGAAGTCGGGACACATCTTGCAACCTTCGCGCGTCCATTGATGACATTCCTTCAGGTCGATCTCGTGGAACGATCCATCGCGCATCCAGATCTGGAATGCACCCTTGATGTTCATCTTCACCATGTCTTCCTTGCGCAAGCCGTACTTGGCAAGGAAGAGTTCTTCGAAGATTGCATCGTCGAACGTCTTGGAGCACAGGAGTCCGATGTTGAACAGGAACGGCTTGCCGATCTTTCCGGCCTTGCGCTTCCACATCACCGGAAGTACCGAGGATTGACAACTCATGCCCACCAGCGCGATGCGTTGCAGGCCGGCGTCGGCCGCCTCCTTGATGGCCAGGGTGTTGGCGGAGTAGGTGTACCGACTACCCGACGACGCGAGAACCTCTTCACGCGTGCGGGCGAGACCGGGTTTTGCCTTCCAGTTCGACCCGTCCCCGTCGAGGAAACTCGTGAGGGCCGCATCGATGTAGTCGTGTTGCAACAGCCAGATGAGCATTGCTCCGACGAAGCCGCCATCCTGACCCTTCTTGTGTGTTTCGTCGTCGGCGGCACGAACCAGCAACAGTTGGCGGTACTGACCGTACATCTCGTCGTCCTGGCGAGTGCGACCGAAGAGGTGCTGATCGGCCTCCTGCTCCCAGTTGCGGAATCGCGGACACGCCCGCGTACACGTGGTGCAACCCTTCTCCCCGTGACCGCAATTGGTGGGACCGAGTTCCTCCTCGAGATGGAACGGCTTGTACTTGCCTTCCTCGTGTTCGTAACCGATCACATCGTGCGGGCATGAAATGACGCATCCGGCGCATCCGGTGCACAGACCGGTGTTGATGACTTCTTCGTAGAGCTCCTTCCACTGCGCAGTCCAGCGGGTGGTGGGAGGGGCTTCGGCTACCGACACGCCGACAACTCTACGATGCCCGTTCTCGAACAACGGACTCACGCTCGAATCGTCGTTTGTCCTTCGGTTCCGACAGAATACGTGCATGGCATCGAGCATCATCACGTATCCCCCCGAAGTCGAGGCGTTTCGTACCGAGGTACGGTCATGGCTCGAGGCCAACCTTCCCCAAGGTTGGTTCGACGAGGGATTCGAGCTGTCCGCAGAAGCGCGCAAGAAGTTCAACGACGAATGGCCCGAAAAGTTGCACAAGGGCGGTTGGATTTGTGCGACGTGGCCAAAGGAGTATGGCGGCAAGGGACTCTCCACGTTGCAGGGTGTGGTGCTGAACGAGGAGTTTGCACGGGCACGCGCCCCGATGCGAGCCGACTTCTTTGGGGACACCCTCGTGGGTCCGACGTTGCTGCAGTGGGGTACAGAGGAACAAAAAAAGGAGTTCCTGCCCCAGATCCTCGGCGGAAAGATGCGTTGGTGCCAGGGATTCAGCGAACCAAACAGCGGTAGCGATCTCGCAAGTTTGAAGACCACCGCAGTGTTGGATGGCGACGAGTGGGTGATCAACGGTCAGAAGGTGTGGACCACCGGCGGTCACTACGCGGACTATTGCTTCCTGCTGACCCGAACCGACCCCTCTGCCCCGAAACACAAAGGCATCTCGTATCTGCTGGTGCCGATGCGCCAACCCGGTGTGGAGGTGCGCGGCATCACGCAACCCGACGGCACGGCGGAGTTCTGCGAAGTGTTCTTCACCGACGCACGTTGTCCGAAGGACAACGTGGTGGGTGGCGTGAACAACGGCTGGAAGGTTGCAAACTCGACGTTGGCGTTCGAACGCGGGATGAGTGCCACCACCGGCTACCGCAGATTCGAGGAGGAGTATCGCTTGATGGTGGAAGCGGCAACGCAGAACGGTGCCATATGCAACCACCTGGTGCGACAGCGTCTGATGCAGTACTACAGCAAGATTCAGATTCTCAAGTACAACGGCCTGCGGTCGTTGGGTGCGAACCTGGCCGACAAGAAGGACTTCGGTGTCATGGCCCTCGGTGCCGCGAACAAGATGTTCTGGAGTGAAATGCACAAGAACGCGATGGAACTGGCACTCGACATCTACGGCACGCACGCCATGCTGATCAATACCGGGCCGGAATCGGGCACCTGGCCCGGTGCACTTCGTGAGAAGCGCCGAGAGGGTTACCCGGTCAGTGCGATGATGTCGTCATTCTTCTTCTCGCGTTCTGAAACCATCTGGGGCGGAACGAGTCAGATCCAGCGGAACATCGTGGGCGAGCGCGTGCTCGGACTACCCAAAGAACCGCGTCCGGCGGGTGGCGAGTAGTCCATGCAGTTCTTTGCCGCCATCCAGGCAGGATTCCGCAACTTCGCCAACTTCAAGGGACGCGCGTCGCGACCCGACTACTGGTGGTGGGTGCTCTTCAGCGCATTGGCACAGGCTGCGGCGTCGGGCTTCGGTGATGCGCTGTCGAATCTCGTGTCGGTGGCATTGCTCCTCCCCTCGATTGCGGTCGCCGTACGACGCATGCACGACAGTGATCGAAGTGGGTGGTGGATCTTGTTTCCCATCGTCAATCTGGTGTTCTTGTTGCAGCGGAGTTCTGCCGGTGAAAATCGGTTCGGTCCGCCACCACCTCCACGTTTGACCTGATCGATCGCCTGAGCGATGTCGTTCATTTCCGCCATTCAGTCGGGGTTTCGCAACTACGCGAAGTTCAAGGGTCGTGCATCGCGGAGCGAATACTGGTGGTGGACCCTCTTCACGTTCCTCGTGCAGATCGCCGTCTCAGGTTTCGGCGATGGAATCGGCGGAGTCGTGAGCCTGGCGATCCTGCTGCCGAGCCTTGCCGTGCAGGTGCGACGCCTGCACGACACCAATCGCACGGGGTGGTGGATCCTGTGGCCGATCGTGTCCCTGGGTGTTGCGGTGGTGGCCTTCATTGTCGCCGCCGTTTCCGGTACGGCGGAGTTCTCGGACCCGTCCGAGTGGGACCCGACGGAGGTACTCGACGGGGTGTCGGGCGGGACCGTTGCGGTGATTGCCGTCGCGTTGCTCTTTGCACTCGTCACGGGAATCGCAAACCTGGTCTTCACCTTGCAGCGCAGTCAGCCGACGGAGAACCGATTCGGCCCACCCCCGCCACCACGATTGCCGACGTAATGCGGTACGAGGTCCACCGATCGTTACGAACGCCCGTGGGGGTACTGAGGGTTACCGCCTGTGAGCGGGGAGTGGTCGCCATCGATCGTGTTGCAAGAGCAACCACATCGAAGCAATCACATGCATCGCGCGCGACCAGTGCGACGGTGGATGCATCGAAGTTGGTCCGGGCGCAGCGCCATGCGGACGTGGCGGTTCGGCAGTTGCGCGAGTACTTCGCAGGTACTCGAACAAGGTTTTCCGTTCCTTTGCACATGGAAGGCACGGCGTTCCAGAAGCGAGCTTGGAGGACCATGCGCAAGATTCCCCATGGCTCCACCATGTCGTACGCGCAGCAAGCCCGGGCCATGGGTGCCCCCAAAGCGGTTCGGGCGGTGGGTAGCGCCAACGGTGCGAATCCGATTCCCATCATCGTGCCGTGTCATCGGGTGATCGCCAGCGACGGGTCGCTCGGCGGCTATGCGCTCGGGCTGGCGATGAAACGACGTCTGCTTGCACTCGAACAGGGGAGTTGACGCAGGCCGCGATCTTGACGCAGGCCGCGATCCTGACGCAGGCCGCTCGTCAGTGCGGTTGGGTGAATCCGAAGCACTCGCGAACGTTGGCATCGCTGAGCGCCTGCGCCGGCGGCCCGTAGGCCACCACTCGCTGGGCGAGCAACATCACCGCCGTTGCAGATTCGGCATCGTGCAGATCGTGGGTGGCGAGCACCACGGTGACGCCGCGTGCACGTTCGGATGCGATGACATCGGCTACCGCGCGCTTGCCGCTCAGGTCGAGTCCCGCCGTTGGTTCGTCGAGCAACAACACTTCGGCCTGGCGGGCCAACACCTGCGCCAGGTGCGTTCGCTGCTGCTGACCACCCGATAGTTCGCGTAGCGGTTGGTTCTCGAACTCCACGGCACCCGTTCGCTTCATGGCTTCTCTCACGATGGAGCGGTCGGTGCCCGTGGCCCGACGGAACAGGCCGAGGTGCGCGTAGCGACCCATCGCAACGATGTCCCGCGCGCGAAGCGGCAGGGTGTGGGACGACACCGGGTGCTGCGGAAGATAGGCCACCCGACGCGGTGCCGATCCCGGACGCCGTTCGAGAACGGCAATCTCGCCGTGCAGCGGGGGAAGCATTCCCGCCATGGTCTTGAGCAACGTCGACTTGCCGGAGCCGTTGGTGCCGATCAACACGACGAGTTCACCGGCGTGCACCTGCAGGGAGATGTCGCGCACGACCGAATGCACACCGTGACCGACGTCGAGGTGAGTCGCCGAGATCGTGGGTGCGGACGGTGACATGTCAGTGGGTGTGCTCGTGCTGATGGGGTAGTTCTCGATGACCACGAAGTCGACGAGGAATCGTCAAGATGGCAACGAGAACGAAGAGGTACACGGACGTGAACACGATGCTGGCCCCGGCCGCAACATCGAAGTGGTAACTGGTGAGCAATCCGAGATAACTCGAGAGCACTCCGAATCCCGCTGCGGTCAACATCATGGTGCTGACTCGTCGCGTGAGCAGTGCACCCGTTGCTGCCGGGGCGATCAGGAGTCCGAGTACCAGCAGGGTGCCGACCAGCTGAAAGCTTCCAACGACCGCGACCGCCACCATTGTGAGCATCAGGGAGTGAAAGAACCGCACGGAGAACCCGGAGGTACGGGCGAGACCATCATCGAGCGACATCAGTACGAACGGCCGGTGGGCAACCACCGCGATCGCAGCAACCACAGCCAGCACCACGACTTGCCATGCCAGATCGGTCGAACTGACACCCAACAATTCCCCGAACAGTATCCGCGTGATGTCTCCCACGAACGAAGTGGATCGGGAGGTGATGATGACGCCGAGAGACAGCATGCCGACGAAGAGCAACCCGATTGCCGTGTCGGATGAGAGGCGAACCCGCGAGGTAACCAGGGAGACGCCACCCATCATCACCAGAGCCCCGAGTGCCGCACCAACCACCCCGGGCACACCGAACAGCAGCGCGATTGCAATTCCCGGTATCACCCCGTGGGCGAGTGCGTCACCGATGAACGAAAGTCCGCGCAACACCACGTAGGTACCTGCAATTGCACAGATGATCGCCACCAGGGTGCTTCCGAGCAGTGCGTTGCGAAGAAATTCGTTGCGGCTGAAGGGTTCCCACAGGGGATTCAGCAACGCCAGTGACGTGGTCAACGCAGGCTCGTTGCGATGGTGGTTCCCAACGTGCGAATGAACGAGATGTAGCTCTCGGACGCACCCAGATAGTGCGTGTTGATTTCCACGAGTTGGGCTCCGGCTTGTTCGGCCACTCTGGCAGCCACCGCCGGGTTGGTGCCGAGCGACGTGAAGACCACTCGTGCATCGTGCGACCTGATGACGTCGATGACGAACTCCATATTGCCTGCGCTCTCTTCGGCGTTGGTCGACGGGCTGGAGAGGATTGCGGCGATCACCGTGCATCCGTACCGCTGGGCGAAGTAGCCGAGTTCGTTGTGTCCGGTGACCAACTGACATTTCTCGACGGTGGAGAAGAGTTCGCTCAGTTCGGAGTCGAGTGCGGCGAGTTGGTCGTCGAGCGACTCCTCGGCCAACGTGAGATCCACGCCGAGCGCATCGGAAGCCGCGCGTGCAAGTGCCGGAAGCGCCTCGCGAATCGTGTGTGGGCTGAGCCACACATGGGGATCTTCGCTGTGGTCGTGATCGTCGTGACCGTGCGACGAGTCGGCGCCGGGGTGCACGTGACCGTGGTCGGAATGGTCATTCACGTCCACGATGTCGAGCGTGGTGACGTGCTCGGCGATCGCGAAAACGGGCACACCGGAATTGCGGGCATTCACGAGCACGTCGTCGAGACCTTCTTCAAGGTCCAGACCGTTGAACACCACGAAGTCGGCGTTGATGATTCGTTCGACGTCCCGCGGTGACGGCTCGAAATCGTGCGGGTCCTGACCGTCGGGAATCACTGTAACCACGTCCGCGACATCCTCGAGGAGTTTGCGAACCACCGAGGCAAGTATGGAGTAGGTGACCACCACCGTCGGCAACGACGCGATGGAGGTATCGGTGGTGACGGACGCGGCGTCGAGTGAGGCATCGCTCGTGGCGACGGTTTCGGGCTTACTGCTCGAGCCCGATACCTCGGTGTCGCTCGAGCACGACATCCCGAGCGCCGCCAGTAACCCCGCGAGAAATACGGCAACGAGACGGGGTGAACCCACAACTCAATTCTATCAGTAAATGAGAATCATTCCTATTTGCGTTTTGCCGCGGGCGCGCGGTGAACGAGCCTGCTCGCGCTGTGGGGTGAGTGAATGCCGGGTGAGCGACTAGTTGCCGAGCGCCAGGTTGACGGCGTCGGTCAGCGCTTCTGCCGAGATCTCCCCGCTGTTGCGCCACAGCACCGTTCCGTCGGCACCGACCAACACCATGAAGGGATAGCCCGCCAGCCCGAATGCGTTGGCTGCGGTCTGATCCTTGTTGTCGACGAGAACCGGCCAGAGCGAAGGCCATTTCTCGTTGGCCAGCCACACCGATGGGGGGAAGTTGGGCGATGTCTCGTCGGTGCCGGTGGTAATGGCGATGACGTCGAGATTCTCGGGTACCAGACCACTGTTGTTCCAGTTCACCAGAATCGGGACTTCCTTCTGGCAGAACGGGCACCAGTGCGCGAGGAACACGAGCAACATCGGTGTGCCCGGGGTGGTGGTGACCTGATTGCCGAGAAAACCGAAGCCCTCGAGTACGGGAGCAGTTGCACCGAGTGCACCGTCGGCGCCGTCGGCGAATTTCGGCAGTGGATCGCCGACCACCACGACGTTTTGGAACTCCGAAGCACCTTCCAAGCTGGCGTCTTCGTCACTACTGGACGTAAAGGCGACGACGGCGAAGATGGCTGCCAGCACTGCGACGATGCCGACGACAAGCGTGGTGATTTTGTTCATGTGAGCTCCTTGGTGGATTCGGGTGTGAGATCGGATTCCAGTGTTACAGCAGAAGTCGGAGATACCACCCACAAGAACACCAACACCGTGACGAAGGCACATAACGCCATGAACGCCAACGAAACGAAGCCGAAGACCTCGAAGTAAGGAACCGAACACGGCGCATCGGCCGAGCACGAGCCCGTATCCAGTTGAGGCCAACGCTCCAGTAGCCAGTGGTACGCCGAAATCGTCCCGCCGATGCTCGCAAGCGCAGTTGCGTACGGTCGGATGGATCTATCCTTGCGCACTGCTGCAATGACGAGAATGATCGCGAGGGCGTACATGGCGATTCGCTGGTACCAGCACAACACGCAGGGCCGATAGTTGACGGCCTCGGAAAAATACAGGCTGCCCAACATCGACACGGAGGTGACGAGTGCGGGAACTGCCAACTGCAACGGGGCGATGCCGGCCAGCACCGATCGACCCGGAGCGCCACCGAGAATTCGGAATGCCACTACCGCCACGCTCCCGCCGAGGGCCAGCAGTGCCAGAAGGGCAAAAAAGAGCTCGAACGCTTCGTTGGCCACCGACTTGAGCGTAACGATGGGCTTCCGGCGCCTCCGTGCACGAAGTGGGTCGGGCGTGGCACGATGGAGAGATGTCATCCTTGCTCGACCGATTACAGGCGGATCTCTCTGCGGCGATGAAAGCCGGTGTCGATGTCGAGAAATCCACGTTGCGCATGGCGATTGCCGCCGTGAAGAACGCCGCCGTTGCCGGGGATGCCGCAGTCACTCTGACCGACGACCAGGTGTTGGGGGTGTTGCAGGCCGAGGCGAAGAAACGGTCCGAAGCTGCGGACATATATAAGGAAGCAGGACGGACCGACGCCGAAGCCTCCGAGCGCGCCGAACTTGCCGTACTTGAGCGGTATCTGCCCGCCCGGCTGAGTAACGACGAACTTGAAAAGATCATCGCCGAGGAGGTGGCCGCTGCCGCAGCCCAGGGCGCCACGGGGCCCAAAGCAATGGGCCAGGTAGTGAAGGCGGTACGAACTCGAGTGGGATCGAGTGCGGAGGGTGCGGCCATCGCGGGATTGGTGAAGAAGGCGTTGGGGTAGTCACCCTCCGGAAGCGGGGCCGTCGACGCAGGTCGTGCCCAAACGCACAAAGCAGGTGAGACAATTGACACTTCGCGGAAAAAGCCTGTACGGTGGCTAACGAGTTATCAATACTCAACAACCTCGAGGGGGGAACTGAAATGAAGCATCTATTCCGAGGTGGTCGCCGCAAGGTGGCTGCCGTTATGGCGGTGGCACTCGTTGCCTCGCTGAGTCAGGTGGCGCCAACCAGTGCCGCCAGCAAGAAGAGTGGTGGAAAGATCACCGTTGGCGTATTCAACCAATTGTTGACCACCTGCTTCTCGCCGAATGCTGCGAACTCGGCGCTCGGCATCATGAAGACGGCGTATGAAGGTTTCTTCGAGAAGCGGTCCGACGGTCGAATCGTGCCGTATCTCGCACAGTCGATGACACCATCGAACAACTACAAGACCTGGACGATGAAGGTTCGCCCCGGCATCAAGTTTCACGACGGTTCATCCCTTGATGCAACCGCAGTGATTGCCAACCTCACGGCGACACAGGGCATGTTCTACCTCGCGCAGGCCGCCAAGGGCATCAACGCCCGTCACACCCTGGGCTCGGGCATCCCGTTCGGCGCCAACCTCAAGTCGGTATCCCCGGTTTCTGCTGACACCGTGCGGATCGAGCTGTGGGAAACACAGGTCGACTACCCCGCAACGGTCTACGCATCGGGACGCAACTTCGTGCGCGCCCTCTCCGACCTCGGCAACGCCACACAGTGCGTCACCGGCGGCAAGGGAACCGGACCGTTCATGTTCCAGAAGGTTTCGCCAACCGAAACCATCGTGGTGAAGAACCCCAATTACTGGCGCAAGGACAAGGCCGGCGAGCAGTTGCCCTACCTTGACCAGATCACCTTCAAGTACGTGAACCAGCCTTCGCAGCGAGTGAACGGTTTGAAGTCTGGAACACTCGACGCCGCACAGTTCACTTCGGCAGGTGAAGTAAAGCAAATCCTCAGCGTGAAGGACAACAAGAACCTGAACGTGATCGACAGCGGGTACAAGTACTACCCGATGACGATCCTGAACACCGCAATCGAGCCGTTCAACAACAAGAACGCACGTCTCGCCGTGAACTATGCCTACGATGCCAATGCGTACTACAAGCAGCGTCAGTGCTTCAAGGGCAGGTGCATCGGTGTGGTACCCGACTCGATGGTCGGCAAGAGCAACCTGATGTACAACACGCAGGGTTTCATCAAGTTCAACCTCGCCAAGGCCAAGCAGTATGCAGCTGCATACAAGAAGGACACCGGCAAGGACCTGAGCTTCCAGTTGCCAACCGACACCAGTGCCGAATCGCAGGCAAACTCCAAGGCGATTCAGCAGATGATGAAGAAGGCCGGAATCACGATGACGATCCTCACCGAGGACACCGCGACCATCACGGCAAAGGCCTTCCCGACACCTGGAACCGGTTACAACAGCTACCAGGCGTACCCGACGTTGTTGTTCGAGGGTGACGGCACCGAGTTCGTGCTGCCGTTCATTCCAAGCAACATGTTCACCTCACCGAACAACCTGACCGTCGCCGCTCTGCGCGCCCAAGCGGGTGCTGTCGCAGCGGGCACGTTCAACGAGTTCGGCAAGCTCATCAACCCAGGTCGAAACAGCGACAAAGCGCTCGACTCGTTGGTGTGGTCTGCGTGGTTTGACACCTCGTCAGCCCGCAAAGCCAAGCTTCGTGCGGTTACCAAGTACTACCAGTCGGAAGGCTTGTCGATTCACACTCCGCACATGGCGTACTTCACCGGTTTGAGCAAGAAGCTCAAGGGGTGGGATACGTTCTTCCTCGCGAGCGGTGGTCGTGGCATTCCAATGACCAACGCCGGTATCAACTACACCGGGTTGTACATCGAGAAGTAAATCTCGACGTCGGCGACACGCCGACCTCGGCAACGGCCGGGGGCGGAGGGCGAGAGCCTTCCACCCCCGGCCGTTGGTTTTTGTTCGTGGAGAAATCTTCCGTGGGTTGTTTCTGGAGTAATGTCGTTGGAACCGTATGAACTCGTTGACATTCAAATTCATTGCGGTTTTGCGCCGTGTGGCGCAAATCGTGGTGGTGATTGTCGGGTCGACGTTGTTCGTGTCGCTACTGCTGCAGTTGCTGCCGGTGGGTTTGGAAGATCTCTACGTCTTTGCCCTCGATGAAGCGGGGCGTCAGGAACAGATTCGTCTTCTCCATCTCGATGCAAACCCGGTGATGTTCTACCTCTACTGGTTGGGCGATTTCGTACGTGGCGATTTTGGTTCGTACGTGTATCCCACCGGGGTGCTGGACCCCGTCGCTCCTCGTCTTGGAGCGGCACTGCCAATTTCCCTGCGACTCGTGGTGTACGTGCAAATCGTCGCACTTGCAATCTCCATTCCGCTGGGTATCTTCACGGCGTACAGGTCGGGTCGACGCAGCGACAAGGTGATCAGTTACGGGTTGTTCACCGCTGCATCGATACCCAACTTCGTATTCGCCTTGCTGCTCGCGTCGTTCTTCGGCGTGAGTCTGGCGTGGTTCCCACCCCTCGGCTACACCGCGCCGGGAGACGGATTCGTCGAACACCTGCGCAGCATGGCATTGCCGGTGATGGCACTGGCAATTCCCACGGTTGCCACCTACACGAGACTTCTACGCACCGACGTGATCGCCACGCTGCGCGAGGATTACGTGACCATGGCGGCCTCCAAGGGCTTGAGCAATCGTCGGATTCTCTTCACGCACGTGCTGCGTCCGAGTTCGGTCACACTCTTCACCAGCGCTGCGCTCAACATGGGCGCACTGATTGGTGGAACCCTCGTGATCGAGCAAATCTTCAGCATCCCGGGGTTGGGGAGCGAGATTGGGCTGGCGATTTTCTCTCGCCAGTACTTCGCACTGCAATCGTACGTCGCAATCATCGCAATCGGTTACGTGGTGTTCAACGGCATCGTCGACGTTGCGGTGGGA
Organism: Actinomycetota bacterium; assembly: GCA_017856115.1. Taxonomy (GTDB): domain Bacteria; phylum Actinomycetota; class Acidimicrobiia; order Acidimicrobiales; family Ilumatobacteraceae; genus F1-60-MAGs027. The sequence continues at coordinate 77,720 of JAFMFM010000002.1, forward strand.
TTCGTCGATCCGCGGTCGAGGGAGCGGTCCAATGCGTAATTTGTTCGCGCAGATGAATCTCCTCAGCAAGTTGTCGGCGGTGTGGATGGCACTGATGACGGCGTTGGCGGTATTCGGATGGCTCATCCCGTTGCCGGACCCACGTGAATACGATCCCGAGGCGTCGGCAGCCGGACTCTTCTCCCCGGGCCACCTGCTCGGCACCGATGCGGGCGGGTACGACCTTCTTTCAAATGTCGTGAACGGCGCGCGAACGTCGCTTTTGATCGCTTTCATCTCCGTGGGCTTCGGCGGATTGGTGGGGTCCGCGGTCGGAATCATCGCCGCGTATCGGCGCGGTCGACTCGACTACGTCGTGAGCACGGGCTTCAACATCCTCCTGTCGATTCCAAACTTGGTGCTGGGTTTGGCCCTCGTCGCCGTGCTTGCCACCAGCTCCGATCCGTCCGTGCCGATCGCGTCGAATCGTCGTGTCATCATCATCATCATCGCACTCACCGTGGTGATCATCCCGATTCTCGGTCGAATCGCCAGGGGTGCCACGCTCACATGGATCAACCGTGAGTTCGTGGTTGCCGCGCGATCAATGGGCATGCGGGACAAGGACATCATCGTTCGTCACATCGTGCCCAACGTGTTGCCGGCCATTTATTCCGTACTGTTTCTCGCGGTCGGTGTGGTCATCGTTGCCGAGGGCGCACTCTCATTGTTGGGAGTCGGAGTGGTCGACGGTGTGAGTTGGGGGGCGATGATCGCGCGTGTCGCCGGCGAGTTCACGTACGCGCCCCAGTCGATGTACGTTCCCGTGGTTGTGGTGGCGTTGACCGTCATCGCCTGCAATCAATTGGGTGACTTCCTGCGTGGTCGCCTCGACTTGCGCGAAGGACGCATATGAGCGCCATTCTTTCGATTCGGAAACTGGTCGTGAACTTCGAGACCCCACGTGGTTTGCTCAGTGCGGTACGCGACGTGAGCCTGGAGATAGAGCAGGGTTCCAGCGTCGGAATTGTGGGTGAATCCGGTTCCGGTAAGACGGTGATGTCCCGAGCGGCGATGGGCCTGCTGTCGGGAAGCACGGTTCGTCGCGAGGGAACCGTGATGTTCGACGACAAGGAACTCACGGCGATGAGAGCCGACGAGGTTCGTGACCAATTCGGCACCGGCATGGCGATGATTTTCCAGGATCCGATGACCGCGCTCAACCCGGTGCGACGGATCGGCTCGCAATTGTCCGAGGGCCCACGGGTTCGTCTCGGCATGGACAAGAAGGCGGCACGCGCTCGCAGCATCGAATTGTTGTCGTTGGTGAGAATTCCCGACCCTGAAGCGATGCTCAACAAGTTCCCCTTCCAGTTGTCGGGGGGAATGCGTCAGCGGGTGATGATTGCGATTGCACTTGCGTGCAAACCGAAACTTCTGTTCGCCGACGAACCAACGACGGCACTCGACGTGACGGTGCAGGCCCAGATTCTCCAGCTCCTCTCCGACCTCCGTCGTGAGATGAATATGTCGATGGTGCTCGTCACCCACGATCTGGGCGTCGTCGCGAACCATACCGATTTCGTTGCGGTGATGTATGCCGGTGAGATAGTGGAACAGGCGCCCACGACCGAACTCTTCTCCAACATGAAGATGCCGTATACCGAGGCGTTGCTGAAGTCGATTCCCAAGATCGACAGCGCCAGTGGTGCCAGAATGGCGGTGATCGAGGGTCGACTACCGGATCCAACGGACCGACCGTCAGGTTGTGGCTTCGCTGCCCGATGCAGCTACGTGCAGGACAAGTGTCGTACCGAACATCCACCACTCGTGGACGCGGGTAACGGACACCTCTACAGGTGCTGGTATCCGCTCGGTCACACGATCGGGAGGAAGTGACGATGGCCGGCTCGGGCACCGCGCACATGCGCAACAACGACGAAGTGGTATTGGAGGTTCGCGACCTCGTCGTTGAGTTCAAGATCGGCAGGGGCTTGGTGGTCAATGCAGTATCGAAGGTCAGTTTCGACGTGTGTCGGGGCGAGACGCTGGCGATCGTGGGTGAGTCGGGATGCGGAAAGACCACGCTCGGCAAGGCGGTATTGCAACTTCCTCCGCCCAAGTCCGGAGATGTGGTGTTCGAAGGCACCAACCTGACGAAGTTGCCCAAGGAGCAGCTGAGGTCGGCGCGAACGGCGATGCAGATGGTGTTCCAGGATCCAATTTCCTCGCTCGATCCACGCATGACGGTGAGGGCCCTCGTCGAGGAGCCATTGTGGATTTGGGAGCGGGGCACCGAGGAGGAGCGTGGAGCCAAGGTGCGTGAGCTCCTCAACAATGTTGGACTCGATCCCGACCTGGTGTTGAATCGCCGTTCGTACGAGTTCTCCGGTGGGCAGTGTCAGCGCATCAGCATCGCGCGCAGCTTGGCACTCGAGCCGCGGATGCTGATCTGCGATGAACCCGTCAGCGCACTCGATGTGAGCATCCAGGCCCAGATCCTCAACTTGCTGCAGGACATGAAGGACCGGTACGGCCTGACGATGATCTTCATCAGCCACGACCTTGCCGTGGTGAAGGCGGTGAGCAATCGAATCATGGTCATGTACCTGGGCAAGGTCTGCGAAGTCGGCTCGCCGGATGCGATCTACTCCAAACCCGCCCACCACTACACGAGCGCGCTCATCAACTCCGTGCCGATTCCGGACCCCACTCGCAAGCGGGGCGCCGTACCGTTGCAGGGTGAGCCACCGTCACCCGTGGCCCCTCCGTCGGGCTGCCGTTTTCGCACGCGGTGCCCGGCGGCAACCGAGCTGTGCGCCGCCGAGGAGCCACAGTTGCGCGAAGTGAACCCGGGCCAATACGTGGCCTGCCATCACCCTCGTACCTAGACACCCACTCTTCTCTGGGGCGCACGGGGTACCCTCACGCGGTCGGCGTATGTCATTGGGCCAGGGATCATCGCCGACAGGATTCAAAAGTTGTCGATTTACGAAAAGTCAACCAATTGTTCAGCACGAGTTGAGACGCTGGTCACTCTGGGCTACGCTCGCCCGAGACGGAACCGAGACCTCGGTTCAGAACAAGGGGAGAACATTCAATGAAGAAACAATTAGCAAAGCTCGTGGCAGGGCTCACCGTTGCCGCACTTGCTTCGCTGTCGGTACCCGCCGTATCCGGTGCTGCAACTACGTTGCGTATCTGGACGGACGCCGATCGCAAAGCGTCAGTGGAAAAGGTGGCTCGTGTTTGGGGCAAGAAGAAGGGCGTCACCGTCACCGTGGTCCAGAAGGACTTCGGCAAGATTCGCGACGACTTGAAGACCGTGGACACGGCTACCGCCCCCGACGTCATCGTCGGTGCCCACGACTGGGTTGGTGAACTCGCTGCGAACGGCTCGATTATTCCTCTCACCGTCTCAAAGTCGGTAGCCGCGAAGATTCCGTCGTACTCGTTGGACGCTTTCTCCTACGCAAACGCCAAGGGCAACAAGGTGCTCTACGGAGCCCCCGTCGCTCTGGAGAACGTTGGTCTCGTGGTGAACACCAGGGTGGCAAAAGTCCCCACGTCATTCGACGACATGGTGAAGCAGGCACTTGCATTCCAGAAGAAGGCTGCCGGAAACTTCGGATTGGTCATCCCTGGTGGCGATGCCTACCACAACTATCCGTTGTTCTCGGGCCTCTGTGGCTACGTTTTCGGTAAGGATGCCAAGGGCAACTTGAACCCGAATGACGTCGGAGTTGGCAACTCGAAGTTGCTCGCCAACGCCGGAGCAATCGATTCATGGAACAAGACCGGACTTCTGTCGTCGAAGGTGGACTACGGCATTGCAAAGAACGCGTTCCTCGCCGGCAAGGCGGCTTTCTGGGTGACTGGACCGTGGGAGAAGGACACACTCGACAAGAGCGGCCTCAAGGTAAAGATCGTTCAGATGCCGAAGAACAAGTGTGACTCCGTACCGTTCCTCGGTGTTCAGGGCTTCATGGTGACCAAGTTCGCCAAGACGCACAAGGTGGAGAGCCAAGCACGTGACCTCGTCGGCAGCTACATGATGTCGGCCGGTGCACAGACGCAACTTTCGTCGGAGAACGGTCGCGCGCCAGCCAACATCGATGCTGCCGCCAAAATCACCGATCCGTTGCTGAAGCAGTTCGCTGCAGCTGGCAAGGGTGGCGTACCAATGCCGAACATCCCTGAGATGAGCTCGGTATGGGGCGACCTCGGCACGGCTTGGACCAACGTGTTCAAGGGCTCGGATGCAACGTCGGCAAAGACGGCATTCCGCACAGCCGGAAAGAACATCGTCGCCAAGATCGGCTGACGAGTTTTTCTCGCAACGCGCGGGGCGGGGGTCTTCGGGCCCCCGCCCCGTTCGTGTGTGCGAGAGTACATAGGCAAGGAGCTTTGAGTGTCCCAATCCGTGAGATATCGACCATCGTTTTTGGCGTGGCTTATCTCGCTGTTCTCGGGCGTTGGTGGTCTCATCGTCAAGCTCATGATGCTGTGCATTCTTAACGGCATCACGGGATGGGCAATCATCGTGTTGTTCACTCAAGAACGGGTGATTTGGGCCTTGGGCACGACTGCCGTTCTTGCATCCATCGACTTCATTTATTTGGTGCCGAATCGGTTCCTTCCAGCGAAGTTCATCCTGCCGGGCAGCGTGTTGCTCGTTGCGTACCTGATCGTCCCAATTTTCTTCACCATAAATACCGCTTTTCAGGAGTATTCAACGGGTCACGTCTTGACCAAGGCGGAGGCGATTCAAACAAATCTCGAGCAAAACGCGGTGCAAGGTGACCGCTACTTTCGGATGGCGCCTGCCCGCGATTCCTCCGGTGCGCTGGTATTGGTTCTGGTGGATGACTCAACCGGAGACGCGTTCATTGGGCGCCGGAGTGGACTGGAGGAAATCGACCCAACAACGGTGGAAGTCGACGACTTTGGGGACATCCTTCCCCCGACCGGATATTCCGCGTTGATCGGCGACGAGTTCTTTGAGATTGATGCAGAACTCGCCGCGTTTGAGGTTCCGTTGGAGAACGGAGGAGTCGTCCGAACCGAAGGACTTTCCGGTGCATACGACTCGGCACCCGGATTCCAATTCGATCCGACCTCCGGTGCTCTCGTCGCCAGCGATACGGGAGTCGAGTACCTTGACAACGGTCGCGGCAGTTTCGAGAGCGCTGATGGCGAGCAGCTGGTCGTGGGATGGCGAGAATACATCGGGTTCGACAACTTCACTGCTGTGATCACCAATCCACTCGTGCGGCAGCCTTTCCTCCGCGCGTTCGCGTGGACGATCGGATTCGCCGGATCGACCGTGCTCCTGTCCTTCGCAATCGGATTGTTCCTGGCAAAGGTGATCGACAAACAGAATCTTCGGGGCAAGAAGGTGTATCGCTCTCTGCTCGTCATTCCCTATGCGATTCCCGGATTTCTCTCGCTCCTGGTGTTCAAGGGACTCCTCAACGACGACTTCGGGCTCATCAACAAGCTGTTGCCTTTTGATCCTCCCTGGTTGTTCGATCCGTGGTGGGCTCGACTTTCCGTGATCATGGTGTCGGTGTGGCTAACGACGCCGTACTTCCTGCTCGTCTGCATGGGTGCACTCCAGTCGATTCCGACCGAACTCGTGGAGGCGGCACGTGTCGACGGTGCAGGGCGTTGGCAAGTGTTCCGGAAGGTAACGCTTCCGCTCTTAATGGTGGTGGTAACCCCGCTCCTGATCGCTTCATTCGCGTACAACTTCAACAACTTCAACAACGTGTACCTACTCACCGGCGGTGGACCCACCACGGAGGATCAATCCGTTGCCGGCGCAACCGACATCCTCATCTCCTACACCTACAAACTCGCTTTTGAGAGTGGCAAGGGTCAGGACTACGGCTTGGCTAGTGCAATCTCCATCTACATCTTCTTCATCGTTGCTGCGATGTCGGCCAGTGGCTTCCTGCGCTCAAAGGCATTGGAGAACATGAAATGAGCGATCCAACCAATCGTTACAACGATCACTGGTGGCGTCACCTTGTGGTATGGCTGGCGGTCTGTGTCGCCGTCCTGCCGCCTCTCTACGTAGTCACCGCCGCATTCAACGCCGACCAAACACTCTCCGGATCAAGTCTCATTCCTCGAGCCCTCACGTTGGAGAACTTCAAGGGACTGTTCGTGCAGAAGGAGGGCGGGGCAGAAGTGTTCTTCGTTCGCTGGTTCCGATCTTCGCTGATCATCGCGGTATTGAATGCATTCTTCACGGTATTCATCGGTGCGCTTGCTGCATATGCATTCAGTCGTTTTCGATTCAAGGGTCGCCGAATGGGAATGCTATTTCTGCTTCTTATTCAGATGTTTCCGGGTCTGCTCAACCTGGTGGCTATCTACCTGATCGTGTTGCGCACCGGCGAAGTTGTGCCGGCATTGGGACTCAACAAACTGACCGCACTGTTGGTGGTGTACCTATCCGGCGCGATGAGCGTGAATCTCTGGTTGATGAAGGGATTTTTTGACTCCATTCCTGCGGAACTCGACGAGTCGGCTCGCGTTGACGGCGCGACTCCCGCTCAGATCTTCTGGGGAGTCATCCTTCCACTGGCAGTGCCCGTGCTTTCGGTTGTTGGAATGTTCGCTTTCGTGGGGACGTTGAACGAGTTCATAACCGCCAGCGTGCTACTGGAGACGGTCGACAACTTCACGCTGCCCTTGGGACTCCAGGCATACGTGGGTACCAGCTACGAAGAGAACTGGGGGTCATTCGCCGCGGGCGTACTCATCGCGCAGATTCCGGCAATTATCGGTTTCGTCTTCGTTCAGAAGTACATCATTTCCGGCCTGACCCAGGGTTCGGTCAAGGGATGAATCTGCTCACGGCACCGCACCATGATGGTTCGGCCCTCTACGTGGAGCGAACCAACTGGCGCCTCGGTGGCTCAGTGCGAGTTCGGGTACGCGTTCCACATGCGGCCGACGTAGATGCCGTTGCGGTTCGCTATACGCACGATGGGGAACAGACCTGCGTGCCGCTGCAGCAGGAACGAAATGGCAATGCTGAAATCTGGTGGGCGGGCAATGTCCCTGTCACCAACCCTCTGGTCTCGTACCGATTCCTCATGTCACGTAGCGGCAACGCCGATACTTGGCTGAACGCGACGGGCGTTCATGGGCACGACACACCCGACGCTGATGACTTCGTGTTGCGCGCAGATGTGACGTATCCCGAGTGGCCGGTGCATTCGGTGGTGTATCAGATATTTCCCGACCGATTTGCGACGTCAGGTGTGGTGGCGGAAACCCCAGAGTGGGCACGACGTCGTTCGTGGGGCGACCTCCCGCAGGGACCGGACTGGAGTAGTGAGCTCTTCGGTGGTGACCTGTATGGAGTCGCCGAGCACCTTGATCACATTGCCCGTCTCGGCGCTGACGTGGTGTACCTGACGCCGGTCTTCACTGCTCGCAGTGCCCATCGATACGACGCCGCAACGTTCGACGAGGTGGATCCGATACTCGGTGGCGTAGACGCTCTTCGAACCTTGACCCAGCAGGCACGTGCGTGGGGTATGCGGGTGATTGGTGACCTCACATTGAACCACTGTGGGATTGCTCACTCGTGGTACTGCAATGCACTTGCCACACTCGACGCTGAAGAACGTCGGTACTTCTACTTTGAGCGAGGACCCGATGGTTCGGAGCACGCCGCGACGTGGCTCGGTGTGAATTCATTACTCAAGCTGAACTACTCGAGTAGCCAGCTGCGTAAAGAGATGTACGGCGGTTCCGATTCGGTAGCCAGAAAGTGGCTGCGTGGCTACGACGGCATCGACGGATGGCGGATAGACGTCGCAAACATGGCGGCTCGCCACGGCAGTCACGACGAATCACACGAGGTATCGACGGAATTTGTTGGTTCATGTACCGCAGAGAAGCATGATGCGTATGTCGTTGGTGAACACTTTCAGGATGGACGTATTGACCTGGGCAAAGGTGGGTGGCACGGCATCATGGCCTACTCGGCTTTCACCAGGCCGGTATGGGCGTGGCTACGTGGTGAGACGTTGCCGGTGGAGTTTCCCAACTCGTTCCTCGGGTCTGCATTCGGGGTTCCCAAGCGAGACGGACTCTCGATGGTTACCGCCATGCGCGCTTTTACTGCGGGTGTGCCATTCGATGCGGTACTCCGATCGTGGTTGATTCTCGATAGCCATGACACACCGCGCTTTCATGTTCTGACCGGTGACATCGGTCGGACCATGGTGGGGGTTGGACTTCAGATGACGATGCCAGGCGTGCCGATGGTGTGGATGGGGGATGAGATCGGAATGGGCGGTGTTTCTTGTGGAGAGGACTCTCGGCGCCCAATGCAATGGGACGACGACTCTGATTGGAACAACGAACTCCTCGAGTGGTACCGCCGTTGCATCGCTCTTCGGCGCTCGAGTGAGGCTTTGGCAGTTGGATCGCTGCGCTGGCTGCACGTTGGTGTCGACGCGGTGGTGTACATCCGCGAAACCGCAGACGACCGACTGTTGTGTTGTGCTTCGCGCACAGTTCATGCCGCGGTGCAACTGCCCTTGTCACTACTGCAGTGCGAGAAAATATCCACCGTTCTTGGTGAGTCGATGACGCTGCTTGGCGATCGTGTGGTGTTGCCCTCGAGTGGTCCGTCATTCCATGCGTGGCGGCTCGATGGCGTAGTGGAGGTTTGAACATGGAATCAACGATGCAATCAAGAATGGAGATTGATCATGGCTGAAGTGAGGTTCGAGCATGTCGACAAGGTGTTCGACAACGGTGTGAAGGCGGTGTCCGACATGACACTCGACATTCGTGATGGAGAGTTCCTGGTACTCGTTGGCCCGTCTGGGTGCGGAAAAACGACGGCTCTTCGAATGGTGGCGGGACTCGAGGCAATCTCGAGCGGCACGGTGTCGATAGGCGAAAAGATCGTCAACGACTTGACGTCAAAGGACCGTGACATCGCGATGGTGTTCCAGAACTATGCGCTATACCCACATCTTTCCGTTGCCGACAACATCGCGTTCGGGCTCCGCCTGCGCAAAGAATCCAAGGAAAAGATCGCCAAGCAGGTGGAGTGGGCTGCCAAGTTGTTGGATCTGCTTCCATACCTCGATCGTCGCCCGAAGGAACTGTCCGGTGGACAGCGTCAACGCGTGGCCATGGGTCGAGCCATCGTTCGTGAGCCGAAGGTGTTCCTGATGGATGAACCGCTCTCCAACCTGGATGCCAAGTTGCGGGTACAAATGCGAGCCGAGATCTCCAATCTGCAAAAGCAACTCGGAACCACCACCATCTACGTGACCCACGACCAAGTAGAAGCAATGACCATGGGTGACCGCGTTGCAGTGATGAGTATGGGCGTTCTACAGCAGGTGGCACCACCGCAGGAGTTGTACGACGAGCCAGCCAACTTGTTTGTCGCCGGCTTCATCGGAACACCACCGATGAACCTCTTTGATGCGCGGATCGAGAAAGACGACGACAACATAGCGGTCGTTCTGGCGGGGGTCAAGATTTCTTTGCCGGCGGATCGCAACTGGCGGTATCCACGTCTGCCTGACTATGTCGGACGCAACATCGTGCTCGGAGTACGCGCCGAGGACGTCCATGCGGCGGAGACAAAACCGCACTGGCCGGCGATAACGGGTCGACTTGGTCTGCTCGAGGCACTGGGGTCGTCGCAGATCGGTTACCTGCACATCGATGCCACCAAGGTGGCCATCTCCACCTCGGCGACTTCGGCATCCACGCGGCCAGAGGACCTGCCGACCGAATCGGCTAGCTCCTTCGTAACCAACTTGGTCGCCTATTTCCCACCTCGAATGGCAATGAAGACCGGAACCGACGTACGAATTGCTCTGGACACCGCAAATCTCCACTTCTTCGATGCGCAAACCGGCGAAGCACTTCGTTAGCCGCGGCATTGCTGTTGCAACGCTGATTGCACTTGCGGCCTGCTCCGCAACGGGTCGCAGCGAGGAGCTCGGAACGACCAGCGACGCGGTAGACGATGCAGCACTCGAGAAAGCGGACGATGCGACGCCAGTAGCTGGTTCGCCTGAGGAGGCGGCGCTCATCGAATCCCTTGCAGTGCCGATCGTTTACTCTGACTTTGCGTCTCGGGTGATTTACTTCGTGATGACCGACAGGTACGCCAACGGCAACCCCGCAAATGACGGCGGATTCCTCTCGGGTCAGCGAAAGATCACCGGATTCGACCCGACTGATATCGGGTTCTTCCATGGCGGTGACCTGAGGGGCCTTACCGGGGGTTGCACGGATCCGAAGAACGGTCTGCAGCGACTGGCAGACCTCGGTTTCAACGGCATCTGGATTACGCCCCTGGTCGTACAGCGCACGGTGCAAGGAGACAGTGCGGCGTACCACGGTTACTGGGGGGTCGACTTCACGACCGTTGATCCACGTTTCGGCACAGAAGCCGAACTCGTGGAATTCGTCGACTGTGCGCACTCATTGGGAATGAAGGTGTACCTCGACGTGGTGGTGAACCACACCGGTGATGTGATCATGCTGGTGGGTGGTAGCGGGTTCGTCGAGGAACCATCGCCTGCGTACGAGGCCTACGTGCTGCCCGACGAGTCGAGCCTGAAGAAGCCAGAGTGGATGAACGACACGACGAATTACCACAACCGAGGCGATATCAACTGGAGCGGATGCTCAAAGGCATGTATCGAACAGGGCGATTTCTCGGGTTTGGACGACTTGTACACAGAGAAGCCCGAGGTTGTTGATGGATTGGCCGAAGTATTCGGTAGCTGGATTACCCGGTTCAAGTTTGACGGGTTCCGCGTCGACACGGCTCGGCATGTCGATCGTGAATTTTACCAACGATGGGTTCCGCAGATCTTGAAAACCGCTCGGTCGGCAGGAATCGACGACTTCGAGATATTCGGCGAGACATGGATCACCGAACCGATCGAACAGAGTGTCTACGAACGCGAATGGGGGCTTCCGAATCAGCTCGACTTTCCATTACACGACGCCATTGCTCGGTATGCGGGGGGATTGGTCGGTGCAGGACCAATCATGTTGCGATTGGAGGACGACGACTATTCGCGCACCGATGACGGTCGCGCCCCGACGCCAGGCACGTTCATCGGGAACCACGACATTGGACGCACGGCAATGGTCATAAAGGGTCAGTCCGGTGCGGAGGGTCGTGAATTGCTGCAGCGCGTGAACCTTGGGCACAGCTTGTTGTATCTCTCGCGTGGCGCGCCGATCATCTACTACGGGGATGAATACGGAATCATCGGTACTGGCGGTGACAAGGAAGCACGCCAGGATCTCTTCCCGACGCAGGTGTCGTCGTGGCAGTCACAAGAACGCGTCGGCAGCCCGCCGATTGGTTTGGCCTCGTCGTTTGAGACAGGTAGCCACCCCGTCGGCGAGCACCTCCGTGAACTGGCTCGTCTTCGTCGCGAAGTGCCGGTGCTGTGGCGCGGGGCAACGTTGCCGCGTGCTCGGAACTCGGGAACCCTTGCCATAAGTCGTTTCGACGTCATGGAACGACTCGAATACGTGACGCTATTCAATAACTCGCTGGAAGCCGTCACGTTGCTCGTACCGACGTCTACTCCGAACGCCACGTTCGACACGGTGTGGGGTCCGGTGGTCGGCGCGGCCTCGGACACGTTCGGGGAGATGGAGGTAGCGATTCCACCATTGTCCGCATCGGTACTTCGCGCCAGTGTGCAGTTTCCCGTGAGGAAGACGAACCCAATCGTCACAATCGGCCCGGACGATTTCAGCGACCTGTGGCTTGTCTCGGCGGAGACGTCCGACTCGCCACAGGAGGTGTCGTTCATCATCGATAGTGGCGACGGTTGGCGGAGAGTGTCGGTGGACGACTCGGCGCCATATAGGGGATTTCTCACACCGAGCACCCTTCCCAAGAGCGGGCCGATACGCGTGGTGGCCGTATCGCGATTCGCCGACGGCAGTGTGATGCGCAGCGACATTCAAGAATTCGACAACGAGGGGTGATGTGACGTGACGGAACGACCGGCATGGTGGCGAAATGCCGTGGTGTATCAGATCTATCCGAAGTCGTTCGCCGATGGAAACGGCGACGGAGTTGGAGACTTGCCGGGTGCCATTTCGCGGCTGGACTACCTGCAATCGCTTGGTGTCGACGCCGTCTGGTTCAGCCCGATTTTTCCGAGCCCGCAGTGCGACGGAGGATACGACGTCTCTGACTACCGGAACGTCGACCCACTGTTCGGTTCCATTGCTGATGCCGAACGCTTCGTTCGGGAGGCACACGCACGAGACATTCGGGTCATTCTGGATGTCGTTCCAAATCACTCGAGCATCGAGCATCGGTTCTTCGTCGAAGCCATCGGGACCAGACCCGGCTCGGCTGCGTGGCAGCGATTCCACTGCGTGCAAGGCAAGGGCGCGCAGGGCGAGCTTCCTCCGAACAACTGGCAGTCGATCTTCGGGGGCATCGCATGGACGCAAATTCGCGACGCGACCGGTACGCCTACAGGGTGGTGGTACCTCCATCTCTTCGACTCTGGTCAACCCGACCTCAACTGGAACCATCCCGACGTGGTGAAGGAATTTGATGACACGTTACGGTTTTGGTTCGACAGGGGAATTGACGGTATCCGAATCGACGTTGCCCAGGGAATGGTGAAGCAGGTCGGATATCCCGACGTGAAGGACTCCAACGACGCATCCCTGCTCGATCCACATGCCCGCCCGTATTTCGACCAACCCGAGGTGCACGACATCTACCGTCGCTGGCGAAAGATCGCCGACTCCTACGACCCGCCACGAGTGTTCGTCGCCGAGGCGTGGCTCGACACGCCCGAAAAGCGCGCTCGATACCTGCGTGCCGACGAGTTGCATACCGGATTCAACTTCGACTTATTGACTGCCGAGTGGAACGGCGAGGAGTGGAAGCGAGTCATCAGCGACTCGATTGCTGCGGACGCATTGGTTGGTGCGCCAACGACATGGGTGACGGAGAACCATGACGTTCGTCGTTCGCCCACGCGATATGGCGGACGAGTGGTGCACCGGCAGATTGCAACCGCCGAACATCTCGCGTTGGGTCGTCTTCGCGCGTGCGCCGCGATTTACACCATCCTCGCGCTACCGGGCACTACCTACTTGTTCAATGGTCAAGAACTCGGCCTCGAGGAGGTGATCGACCTCGATGACTCACAGCGACAGGATCCGCACTTCCATCGCACCCACGGAGAACACCTCGGTCGGGATGGTTGTCGCGTACCGATGCCGTGGACCCGTGCTGGTGTGTCACTGGGTTTCGGCCCGTCGACTGGGTTGCCGGCGTGGCTGAGTCAACCGCCGACGTGGGCCGAGCTTTCGGTTGAGATGCAGGAGGACGACTCCTCGTCGTCACTCGCTCGGGTACGCAAGGCGATATCAGTACGCCGAGCGCAACAAGCGATGTTGAGGGGTGCACTTGAGTGGGACGACGAG
>JAFMFM010000044.1 GCA_017856115.1 Actinomycetota bacterium
CGTCAGTCGGGGCTGTGAGCGCGGCGTCAGTCGGTGCCAGGGCGACGGGTGAACTCCGCGTTCGGGTCGCCCTTGTAGTTCGATGGCAACGTAGCGCGAAGTTCGGCCTCCGTGGGTTGGCGATGCTCTCTCGCCTCGGGCGGCAACAAGTTGACGATGGCCGACATCATGCGCTTGGTGTTGTCGTCGGCGAGTGCGTCGGAAACTGAAGCGAGAGCGTCGGCTGCGGTCTCGCGGCGCAGCGCCACCTCTGGTCCCACCGTTACGGATACCTTCGGCGGGTTCGCCACGTTCCACAACATCGGCACTTGTGAATTGCGCGGCCACACCTTTTCAGTGCCCCACAAACCCATCGGAATCACCGGTGCCCCTGTACGTAGAGCAAGGCGTGCAGCACCCCACCGGCCCTGCAACACCGGGTCGAAGAATGCACGCCCGCGCGGAATGGTGCCCTGTGGCATGATCGCCACCATCTCCCCTGCTTCGAGTGCAGCGGCAGCTGCGTCGAGTGGTGCATCGCTGCCAGTGCCACGCTCCACACGAATGCCGCCGAGTGCGGCGGCAAACTGACCGATCACCGGCGCATCGAACACTTCTTTTTTCCCCAAGAAGCGCACCGTGCGACCGGTCTTTGCCACGGTGAGCGACACGGCGAACACGTCAAAGTAGCTGCGGTGGTTGCCAACAAGAATCGCCGGACCATTGGCAGGAATGTTGTGTGTGCCTTCGATGGTGAACTTTGCGAACGGAATCAATTCCGGACGCGCAAACGAAAGCGCGAGTTTCTGCAACTCCGTGCCGATGACAGGCACCTTCACCACACCCGGCGACACGTCCAAATTGAGCACCGGCCAACGCCGTGCGGTGGCGAGCACCTGCAAACGAGCATCGGGGTTCACCGCATGTGGCGCACCGACGGCTTCGAGCAGCGGTGAGTCGTAGATGCTGTCGCTGTAAGCCGCGCAGTCGGCAATGTTCACTCCGTTGTTGGCGCACCAGTCGGTAACGGCACCGAGTTTGCCGCCCGACCACACGAAGCGGCCGTCCAACTCCCCCGAATACAGACCGCCGGCGTCCACCGCAAATCGCGTGCCGATCACGTCGTCAAAGCCGAGCGACCGTGCGAACTCGTCGATGAAGTCGTACGGCGTGGTGGTGGCGAGCACCACCTTGTCGCCTGCTGTGCGGTGCTTTTCGATCATCTGGCGGGCGAATGGTTGCACCAGCGCGGTGAGCTCGGGAATGGCATTGCGTGCAGCGTCACGAACCAGGCGTTGCGACTTTCCCTTCATGGCCGTGGCACCCTGGCGGGCAAGCAGCATCGACGGCAACGTCTCGCCCACCGTGTTGAAGATGCGGTAGATGAGCGACTCACCGGGGAACGATTGCGGCACCAGGCGTGCTGCACGCAACGCCGCAGTAATCACGGGGCCGCTGGCACCCGACAACAGCGTGCGGTCGAGGTCGATGAATGCCGCCGCCATGCACAGAAACGCTACGCCCACAGCGTGACGGGCACCATCGGCAGTGATACAGCGTCTAGCCTTGCGCGTTGTGACGACGGTCGACCAGCCCCGCACCGACGTGACGGATACGTCAGGCGCCGACGGCGCAGTCCATCTCACCCGCAAGGTGCCGGGGGCTGCCAGCGCTGCGGTGCGTCAGTTGGCCAGTGGTCGGCGCGTGGTGTGGGCCGAGGTGCACGACGAGGTGCACAAGGGAGCCCTCTCTTCTGCCGCTTCGGGCGTGCTACGCAACGCGGCGCAGATGGCACGCGACAAACGGCTGCCGCTGGTGCTGGCGTTGGCATCGTCAGGAGCCGATCTGCGCGAAGGAGTGTCGGCATTGCACGGCTGGGGTGAAGCCGCGAGAGTCATCACCGAGTGCTCCGGAGTGGTGCCGACGATTGCCATCGTCGATGGTCCGGCAGTATCGGGCCCGGCACTGCTGATTGGTTTGTGCGACATGGTGATTATGACCACCGAGTCGTTCGCCTTCGTGTCGGGGCCCACCATGGTGGTGCAGATGACCGGGGTCGATGTAAGCAACGAAGAACTCGGCGGCACCGACATTCACTCCCGACAAAGCGGCGTTGCCAGCCTCGTGGCCAACGACATGGCGCACGCCGAAGAACTGCTCGGCGAAGTGCTGCAGTTTCTCCCCGATCACGTCGACGAACTACCGCCCATCATCAACTCGGGTGATCCCGCCGAACGTCGCTGCCCGGAACTCAACACCATTCTTCCCGCATCACCCACCGGCAGTTACGACGTACGACATGTGATCGAATCCATCGTGGACGACGGCATCCACCTGGAACTGCGCGCCGGATGGGCCAACAACGTGGTGACCACGCTCGCATCGATTGGTGGACGCGCAGTGGGCATCGTGGCAAACCAGCCACTCGCATTGGCGGGAACGCTCGACATTCAGGCATCGCAAAAAGCGGCGCGCTTCGTGGCGTTCTGCGATGCATTCAACTTGTCGATCGTCACGCTGGTGGATACGCCGGGTTTCTACCCAGGAAAAGACTTGGAGTGGCGCGGCATGATCCGCCATGGCGCACAACTGGTGTTTGCCTACGGTCGTGCCACCGTTCCGCGCGTCTGCGTGATTCTGCGCAAGAGTTACGGCGGCGCCTACATCGTGATGGACAGCAAGCGCATGGGTAACGACGTGTGCATCGCCTGGCCAACGGCCGAATTGGCCGTAATGGGCGCCGGACAGGCCGCTGCGATCCTGCAACGACGCGCCACCGCGGAGGAGCGCGCCGCGTTCGAGAAGGACTACCAAGAACGACTCCTCAATCCGTACGTGGCCGCCGAACGCGGGTACGTGGATTCGGTGATCACTCCCGAGGAAACCCGAATCGAGGTTCTGGCCGCCCTCGACATGTTGTCGAGCAAGCGCGAGAAGTTTCCGCGACGCAAACACGACAACGGTCCGCTGTAGCGCGGGGTGCGCCAACGGTGTCGGTGACGCTTCGTTGAGTGCTCGGGCGCTGTCGATACCGCTTCGTTGAGTGCTCGGGCGCGTTCGGCAAGTAGCGTGAACGGCTGGGAGAGGAAGCTCCCGATAACGAGAGACGGAAAGGCCTAACGATGGCTGAAACGATCACGATCATTGACGACCGCACGGGCAAACAAGTGACCGTGCCGATTACGGGAGGCGCGTTCTCCTCGTCGGCACTGCGTCAACTCGACCCGAAACTGCGCATGTACGACCCGGCGTTCTTGTCGACCGCGGCATGCAAGTCGGCCATCACCTACCTGGATGGCGACGAGGGAATTCTGCGCTACCGCGGCTACCCCATCGAGCAATTGGCCGAGAAATCCACCTTCCTCGAAGTGGCCTACCTGCTGCTCAACGGAGAACTGCCCAATGCACAGCAGCTCGAAACATGGATTTATGACGTAACACACCACACGATGATCCACGAGAACATGCGCAAGCGGTTCGTGGACGGGTTCCATCACGATGCACACCCGATGGGCATGTTCGTGTCGGCCACTGCGGCACTCGGTACCTTCTACACCGACGCAAAAGAAATCGACGCCGACGGCTCGCTGTACAAGCAGACGTTGCGCTTGATCGCCAAGTCGCCCACCATCGCCGCCATGTGTTACCGCTTCAGCATGGGCCTACCGTTCGTTTCGCCCAACAACTCGCTGGATTATTCCGCCAACTTCCTCAACATGATGTTTCGCATCGGCGACGACTACCAAATCAACCCCACGCTCGCCAAAGCGATGGACCTGTTGTTCATCCTCCATGCCGACCACGAGCAGAACTGCGGCACCACCACCATGCGCGTGGTTGGTTCGTCGCATGCCGACCCGTACAGCGCGGCTGCGGCGGCGGCTTCGGCCTTGTACGGCCCGCTACACGGCGGAGCCAACGAAGCAGTGGTTCGAATGTTGCAAGAAATCGGCAGTGTGGACAACGTGCCGGCGTTCATCGCCGAGGTGAAGGAAGGCAAAGGCCGCTTGATGGGCTTTGGCCATCGCGTGTACAAGAACTACGACCCGCGAGCCACCATCATCAAGAAGGCGGCCTACGACGTGTTCGAGGTGACGGGCAAGAACCCGCTGCTCGACATCGCGTTGAAGCTCGAAGAGGTTGCGTTGCAGGACGAGTACTTCGTGTCGCGCAAGCTGTACCCCAACGTGGACTTCTACTCGGGACTCATCTATCAGGCGCTCGGCTTCCCGGTGGAGATGTTCACCGTGTTGTTCGCGATTCCGCGCATGACCGGTTGGTTGGCCCACTACAGCGAACTGCTGCACGACGACGACCAGAAGATCTCGCGACCGATGCAGTGGTACACCGGCGTCGACGCCCGCGACTACGTAGCGATCAACAAGCGCTAGTAACCGCTTCGCGCCTGGCAAGGCGCGTGCTTAGGCGTGGATGACGCGTTGGTAGTTGACGAACTCCCGCCACGGCCCAAAACCCAACGACTCGTACAACCGATATGCGCCCGTGGGGTTTGCGGAGTCCACCCCGAGGGCCGCAAACTGCATACCTTCTTTGCGGTATTTGGCCAGGGCCGTGGTGATGAGTTGTGTGGCAACTCCCCTGCCGCGCCATTCGGCGAGCGTGCCGATGTTGTCGATCCATGCGTACTTCGCGCCGAGCAGTGGGTCGTCATGTTCGAATCGGTGCGTGATGAGGTGACCGATGATGCGGTCGTCGTCGTCTACGGCGAAGTACGACCAATCGGGGCGTGAACCGAACCCTGACGTTTGGGTTGTCCACCACTGCGCCGAGGTGGGCGTGGAACCCCAGTGATCCATGAAGGCGGCGTTCTTCACTGTGCGTGCCTCTTCGTTGCGAGCGAGATCCCACGGCACGATGCGAAAGCCGACGGTTGCGCGTGAGGCAGGTGTCGGCCCGGCCGGCTTTGCAGGAGTTGGCTGGCGCAAGTCGGCCCGCAGGTCGGCGAAGTAGCGAATCGGCTCCAGCCTGAAGCGCTCGAACAGACGGATCGCGGAACCGTTGGCGCACGACGAATCGACGCGCAGATACTTGGGAAGATCGTTGCCAGACGCACGCAGCAACTCGGTGCCGCGGTGCAGACCCCACTCGAGTAGATGGCGGCCGATGCCGTTGCCACGCCTCTCGGGGTGCACCGTGCCGAACAGATAGCAACGCACCTCACGCACGTCGGAAGGCAAGTAGAACGCATACAGCGCGCCAATGAGCTGATCGCCATCCCACGCAGCAAGCGTGTGGTTGTCGAGGTCCACGGGGTGCGACGTGAATTCCTGGCGCAGTTCGTCGGCGGTTTGATGCTGGGCGCGGCCGTCGACGATGGATGCCCCGTTGAGCAGGTCGGCGAGGTGGGGATAGTCGGTGTCGCGAAGTGGTCGGTAGGTGACGGGCATGGTGGGTGGCTGTGGGTGGCGGTGGTCGGCGGCGGCGGTAGTCGGCGGTGGTGGCGGCGTGCGAGGTTGGTGCGATGTTACGACGCGACGGTAACCACGATCTTGCCGATGTTGGCGTTGGTCTCCATATGGCGGTGCGCATCGACGATCTGGTCGAGAGAAAACCGCGTGTCGATGATGGGCTTCAGTACGCCGGCGTCGAAATCGGGTAGCAGCGCGTCGGCGACGGCGCGCGACACCGCGATTTTTTCTTCCTTGGGTCGCGAGCGCAACAACGTGCCAGTGATGGATGCGCGCTTGGGCATGAGCGATGCCACGTTGAAGTTGGTGGATGGTCCGCCCATGGTGCCCACCTGAATGATGCGGCCCTTCATCGCCAGACACGCCACGTTGCGCACGGTGTAATCGCCGCCGATTACATCGAGCACCACGTTCACACCTTTTTCATCGGTAGCAGTGGCGATGGCTGCTGCGAAGTCGTCCTTGGTGTAATCGATTACCAGATTGGCGCCGAGGTCGCGACACGCCTGCACTTTGCTGGTGCTTGTCGTCACCGCAATCCACGCCCCCATTGCACGACAGATTTGGATCGCCGCGGTGCCTACGCCCGAAGCACCAGCGTGCACCAGCGCTCGCCCACCAGGCGTGAGACCACCTTGCGACACGAGTGCATCCCATGCGGTGATGAACACTTCGGGAATCGCAGCGGCGTCGTGCAACGCCATGCCGCGGGGTGTGCGCATGGCTTGATCGACCGGAATGGTGAGGTACTCGGCGTAGGCGCCACCCGAAACGATGCCCATCACGTGGTCGCCGGGCTTCCAGCGCGAGGCGCGGGCGTGCGAAGTGGCGGAACTGCTCGAGGTGGCGGAACCGCTCGACGCGGCGACGACCTCGCCGGCAAACTCCATTCCTGGAATGTCGTAGCCGCCCGGGAACGGATTGGGATAGAAGCCTCGACGCTGCAACAAATCGGCCCGATTCAACGCAGTGGCGTGCACACGCACGAGAATTTCGTCGGCTGCCGGTGTGGGCACCGGCACCTCGGCAATGTGCAACACGTCGGGCTCGCCGAATTGCGTGAGCACTACCGCGCGCATGGTGGCCGGCACGCCGCCGGGCATCCCTGTGCCGCCGGGCATGTCGTTGGCCCTTAGGCCATCTTCTCCTGGAGACGACGGTCGATTGCCGACAGGAACTCCTCCGTGGTTTGCCACGGCGTGTCTTTGGAGATCAGCGCTGCGAGGTCCTTGGTCATCTCGCCACCTTCCACCGCTTCGATGCATACCCGTTCGAGCGTGTTGGCAAAGTTGGTGAGTTCGGGAGTGTTGTCGAGCTTGCCACGGTGTGCCAAACCTCGTGTCCAGGCGAAGATCGATGCGATCGGGTTGGTACTGGTCTTCTTACCAGCCTGGTGATCGCGATAGTGACGCGTGACGGTGCCGTGCGCGGCTTCGCTCTCGAGTACGCGACCATCGGGCGTGGTGAGTACGGAGGTCATGAGACCGAGCGAACCGAAGCCCTGCGCAACCACGTCGCTTTGCACGTCGCCGTCGTAGTTCTTGCACGCCCATACGTAGCCGCCTTCCCAACGCAGCATGCACGCGACCATGTCGTCGATCAAACGGTGCTCGTAGGTGAGGCCCGCCTTGTCGAACTGGTCCTTGAACTCCTGCTCGAACACTTCGGCAAAGATGTCCTTGAACTGGCCGTCGTAGGCCTTCAAGATGGTGTTCTTGGTGCTGAGATACACCGGATAGTTGCGCTGCAAGCCGTAGTTGAACGATGCGCGAGCGAAATTGCGGATGCTCTCGTCGTAGTTGTACATGCCCATGATCACACCGCGGCCCTTGAACTTGGCGATCTCCATCTCCACCGGCTTGCCGCCGTCCTGGGGAACGTAGGTCATGGTGACGGTGCCCGGGCCTGGAACCTTCCAGTCGGTGGCGCGGTACTGGTCGCCGTGTGCGTGACGGCCGATGACGATGGGCTTGTTCCAGTGCGGCACCAGACGCGGCACGTTCTTGATGATGATCGGCTCACGGAAGACCACACCGTCGAGGATGTTGCGGATGGTGCCGTTGGGCGACTTCCACATCTGCTTCAGGTTGAATTCCTTCACGCGGGCCTCGTCGGGCGTGATGGTTGCGCACTTCACGCCCACACCGTGCTTCTTGATGGCGTTGGCGGCGTCGATGGTGACCTGGTCGTCGGTCTTGTCGCGGTACTCGATGCCGAGGTCGTAGTAGTCGAGCTCCAGATCGAGGTACGGGAAGATGAGGCGGTCCTTGATGAAGGTCCAGATGATGCGGGTCATTTCGTCGCCATCAAGGTCGACGACGGGGGTTACGACTTTTATCTTTTTTGTCACGCAAGTACCCTACTTGGCGATGGACTTTGCGTGGAGCAACGAGCAAGTGCTCTTGCGTAAACGCGCCCAAGAACTGGCCGCCGATGCCGTCGCACGTTACGGCAGGTCGAACGACAGTTGGATGAACGGTTACTCCAAGGAGTTTTCGCGCGAACTGGGTCGCGAAGGGTTCATTGGCATGACTTGGCCGAGCGAATTCGGCGGTGGCGGACGCCCTGCCATCGACCGTTTGATCGTTGGAGAAGAGATGATTGCCGCCGGCGCGCCGATTGCAGGCATGTGGTTTGCCGACCGCCAGATGGGCCCCGCACTCATCGGCTACGGAACCGCCGACCAACGCGCACAATTCCTCCCCGACATGTTGCGCGGCGATACCACGTGGTGCATCGGGATGAGCGAGCCGAACGCCGGCAGCGACCTGGCATCGTTGACCACCTCGGCCGTGCGCGACGGCAACCACTGGGTAATCAACGGACAGAAAATTTGGACCAGTTTCGGCGAGCTCGCGGATTTTTGTTATCTGATTTGTCGCACCAGCAAAGAGGGCCCGCCACACGCGGGCATCAGCGAAATCATCGTGCCGATGGATACGCCGGGTATCGAAGTACGGCCGATTACCGACATGACCACCAACCGCCACTTCTGCGAGGTGTTCTACACCGACGTTCGCGTACCGATCGAAAACTTGGTGGGCGTCGAAGGTGGCGCGTTCAAACAAACCATGCGTCAGCTTGAGCACGAACGTGGCGGCATCGACCGCTTGGTGTCCAATCGCGCCTTATACCTAATGGCGCGGGAGCGTGCCGACACATCCAACCCGTTGGTGCGCCAGGCAATCGCCGACATCGAAATCGGCTACACGCTCGGGAGAATTCTGGTGATTCGCGAGGTATTGCGACAGGCTCCAGCCGGGTTCTCGGCTGCGACCAAATGCTTCTGCACCGAGCACGAGGCGCGCGTGGCCGATTTCGTCTCACAGGTGTTCGGCCCATACGCCACCCTTTGGGACGACGTGTGCCAGGGCCTCGCCTACGCACCGGCGTACACCATCATGGGAGGCACGTCGAACGTGATGCGCAACATCCTCGGCGAGCGCGTGCTCGGCCTACCGAAGTAAGCCGCGCGGCACGGGCGCACGGTGTGCCGATGTAGTTTTGGCGTGTGGCCACGCATCCGATAGAACTCAGCACCCGCGTTATCGATTCCGGTGTCGTCGACGAGCGGCTCAACCGAGTTGACGGTGATCTCTGGGAACTCACCGACAACGTGGCCATGGTGGAGAGCTTCAGCCACTGCGTCACCGTGAACACCGGCGATGGCCTCATGTGCTTCGACGCCTCCGGAACACAAAGCGGTGCCAAGGTGGTGGAGGCGATACGCACGTGGTCGTCGGCGCCGATCTCCCACTTGGTGTACACGCACGGACACCTCGACCACGTGGGTGGCAGCGGCGCATTCCTGGCCGATGCCACGGCCCGCGGCACACAGCGACCAACAGTGGTGAGCCACGAGGCGGTGCTCCCCCGCTTCGAGCGATACAACGACATGTCGGACTTCAACAATCTGATCAATCGCCGACAGTTCGGCGGCATTCGCGCCGACGTGGGGCTGGGCATTGGCGGCGGTGCGGGCGAGCTCGCGCCTCCGGGAGGTGGCGCGGCTGG
>JAFMFM010000045.1 GCA_017856115.1 Actinomycetota bacterium
ACCCGAGTTGGCTGAACAACTCGAACGTGACGGTTACGACGCGTTCAACTCGTAGATCCCGAAGAACCATCCCCAGCGACTTCGTCGTGTCGACGTATTTGGACACCACCGATGAGTGCGTTCAGTCCGCACACGAGTGCGGCACACACGATGATGGGACGTGGCGGAAACAGTTCCCCGATGGCACCAGCAACTCCGGTGGCGAGCAACACTCCTCCCATGGTCACTGAAGATGAGGCTGCAAAAACTCGACCCCGCTCCTCATCCTTGGTGTGACGAACCAGGATCGGGGTTCCGAATACGTGCAAACCAGACAAACCAATACCGTTGAGAAAGAATGCGGCGAGTGCCCACCACAACCCTCTAGATAGCCCGTATGCAGCCATTCCGGCAGCGCTGATGAGGGCGGAGACCATCAACAAGCTCGTGTCAGGACCCGTTGGTCGGTACCGACTCAAGACGAACCCCGTGAGAAACATGCTGGCACCGAGAGATCCGAGGACGAGTCCGTAATCGCCAGCAGATCCACCGAGTTCGTTCGTTACGAGAAAGACGCTGAGTACTTCGATGACTCCCGCCGACATGTTGAACGAGGCGAGAAGTATCAAAGACCATCGAAGAACGGGACTACGGAGAAACACCACGAATCCTCTAGTCATGCCTTTTGTGCCTTCGCGGCGTGAAGTAGCAGAGCGTTCCTGTTGCAAGGTTACCCCGATTGCTCCGACGAATAGGAACGTCGCAGCGTCAACGATCATTGCACCGCTGCTGCCAACTCGGTCGACGACGAAGCCCCCGATCCCGGCTCCAGTCACGATTGCGAGTGATCGGCGGGCCTGAATAAATGCATAGGTGCGACTCAGTTCTTCGGCTGGTACGACGTATGCGATGAAACTGTTCCAGGCCGGTCCGATGATTGATCCACCAACAGCGAGGAGGAAGACGAGTGGAAAGATCATCCCCCCGTTTGTGACGGAAAGCAGGATCGCAACTGCAGCCTGCCCGAGCGATACCAAAGCGATCAGTCGTCGAGTTGGAACTCTGTCGACTACCAGACCGCTGACTGGAGCGAGCAAGATTCTTGTCGCTGCGAATACCCCGAGGAGTGCAGAAACGGCTCCAGGTCCGGAATCCTTCAACCGAAAGAGCAGCGCGATGAGCGCAAGTTCATCTCCCATTTCAGAAACGAGTCGGGCGACGGCCAGCAGCCGGATGTCACGGGAAAACCTAAGACGCGAGCGTCGCGAATCTTGCGATTTGATCACCGCACCTCACCGTACACAGCAGATGGTCTAGCGCAAGGCTGGGGGAAAAACTCAAGGGGCGGCTCTTTCGAGCCGCCCCTTGGTCTGACTAAATGTCAGCGAACTGCTTACTTCATGAATCCAATCTTGGTGTAGTCACCAGATGAGAATCCGAATGCACCGAAGTTCGCCAACTTGGCATCAACCTGCCACACATCGGGGCGCTGGTACATGATCATTGAATGACCAACTTCCCAAAGTTTCTTATCGATGGTAGTTGCAAGCACACAGCGCTTTGCTGGGTTGAGCTCCTTGTTGACTCGCTCATAAAGGCTGTCAATTTGCGGTGTACCAATCCCTCCAAAGTTCTGACCACCGTCGGTGGCCATGATTGACTTCGACGAGGAGATTGGCAACGAGGTGCCGAGCCAGGTAAATACGGTCATTTCATAGTTTCCTGGAATGATGTACTTGCCGAAGAAGTCAGCCGAGGGCACCACGTTGATTTCCAACTGGATACCGAGTGGTGCAAGCATCGCCTGCATCAACTGCGCTTCTTGTGCGCTCGTAGGTACACCAGCAGGAATCGTGATTCTCGGCTTCAATTCGACGCCGTTCTTCACGCGCTTGGTACCCGACTTCACCCAACCGGCTGAGTCAAGGAGAGCATCGGCCCTCTGCAAGTTGTATTTGCCGTAGATGCCGGAGTTGTCCTTGTAGCAACTGAGACCCTTCACGAAGATGTGGTTACCCATCGACGTTGCTTTGTTGTCGATTGGTCCAATCAGGGCCTTGGTGATGATGTCGCGGTCAACACCCATCTGGATGGCTTGTCGAATTCGCACATCGGCTGTGACTCCCGCCGTACCGAACGTCATGTGACGATAGTTCGGACCCACGCTCTTTCGCACAGACACACCTTTGAGTGACAAGCCACGCTTGTACTGGTTGGCGTCTGGGCCGGTGTTGGCAGCGTCCACTTCGCCGTTCGCCAAAGCGTCGAGCTGCGCAGCTGCAGGTACAACCTTCCACAACATCTTGTCAAGAACTGGCTTGTCGCCCCACCATGTGGTGCTTGGCACGATCCATGCGGTTCCAGCAGTCTTGTCGGTGCCGCCCCACTTGAATGGTCCGGCCGTCACGTTTGGTGCGTTCTTCCAGGCGGTATTGAATGCCTGTGGAGTTGCGGTCACCGCAGCTGGGAGCAGACCTCCGAAGAGACCTTGCCAGTCGGCGTAGGTGTTCTTGAACTTCACTACTACTTGATTGGCGGTTGCACCTTTGGTCACGCTTGCGATGTCTTCGTAGCCGGTGGTGGAAACCACTTCGTACGCCTCGTTCGAGCCGTTGAGTGCCTTCCAGTAACCGACGAAGTCAGCCAAGCTGATTGCCTTGCCGTCGCTCCACTTAGCTTTCGGGTTGATGGTGTAGACGAGCGTTTGTGGTTTCCTGCTCGTCAGTTTGATGTCGGTGAAGTAGTTCTTGTCGACTTGGAACGCACCTTTTTCGTCGGTGTAAAACGTTCCTGGCAACAGACCATTCATGAGGTACGAGCAACCAGCAAAGTTGCCATCAGAGTGGTTCGTGTTGTAGTTGTCGCAGAGCTGGGTTGTTGCCCAGATGAACGTGCCGCCTCGCTTCAATTTTGAAACAGGCTGTGGGTTGATGTCAGGTGCACCTGCGGAGTCTTTGCTGGCTGCCTCTACCGTGCTTGGCGCGAACGCCAGCGTGGAGAGCAGCGCGGCAGAGACCAAACGCACAATGCGCTTCCTCACACCCTTGCTTTTGATTTGGTTTGTCATATTTGTTGTTGTTCCCCTTCGGACCAGAGAGGCCCATGTGATGAGTGAACCGCACCCTCGGAACGCTTGAACGGCGTTAACGTGAGGCTAACAATCGGTGAAAAATAGTCCACCTACGGGGTCTAAGATTGGGCGGTCGTGGTCAACTATCTCTTGAGGCGCGTAGTCAACTTCTTGATCATGGTGGCTCTAGCGTCGACCCTCGGCTACGTGTTGGCCTCGCTGGCGTTTGACCCAAGTGCCAACTACCAGGGTGCGAATCCACCGATTCCTCAGTCGACAATCAACGCCAAGTTGGACAATTTGGGCGTGAATCCTGCGAAGCCGCTACTTCGCCGCTACCTCAATTGGGCAGGTGACGTTCTCTCGGGCGACTTCGGCTTGAGCGTCGGAGAACAGCGAGTAAACGAGGAGTTGTCGCGCCGAATTTGGGTCAGTCTTCGACTGTTGGTGCTGGGTTCGATCATTGGTTCACTCGCTGGTGTTGCCTTAGGGGTGGTTTCGGCGGTACGCCAATACGGGCTGACTGATCGGGCTGCGAGTGTGCTCTCCTTTTCGTTGCTGTCGACGCCAGTTTTCTTATTGGCGATTCTGCTGAAATTTGGAGCAATCGAATTGAACAATCGAATCGGAACCACTTTTTTCTTCACCATCGGCGAATACTCAGCCGATTTCTCCGGAAACGGTTGGGAGCTCCTCCTCAACCGGCTCCAGCACTTAATCTTGCCGACGTTGTCGATCGCCTTGGGTGGCATCGCGTTCTATTCCCGGTATCAGCGCAACGCCATGCTCGACGTGCTGGGTAGCGACTTTCTGAGGACCGCACGAGCAAAAGGTCTGTCGAGACGCCAGTCGCTCTTCCGGCATGGACTCCGAGTTGCAATTCTTCCGATGGCCACTTTCTTTGCGTACTCGTTCGGACTCTTGGTTACCGGCGCGCCGTTCACCGAAACAATTTTCGGCTGGAACGGTATGGGAAGTTGGTTTATAACAGCAGTGCAATCCAACGACATAAATTCGGTCTCGGCAGTAATCGTCTTTTCTTCCGTGCTCGTATTGCTCTCGGGTTTGATTGCCGACATTGCCGTAGCAATTCTCGATCCTCGTGTGAGGTTGCGCTGACCATGACGGTGGTGCAGACCGAAGTCGGCGAACAGACGTCAGAACGCCTGACGCGTAGTGCCCTCATTCGCTTGAGGTTTTTCAGGAACCGTTTGGCTGTTGCTGGCGTAGTAATTCTCGCGATGATGTTCCTTTTGGCATTTGTCGGACCGTTTTTCTCCAAGCACCGTTGGGATGAATTGGACTTTCTCGCGTTACTGCAACCACCATCGCAAGAGCATTGGTTCGGTACCTCGCAGATTGGCGGCGATGTCTTTGCACTCACCATTCGGGGTTTGCAGAAGTCCCTCATCATCGGGTTGCTGGTGGCCGTCTTTTCGACGGGTTTGGCCGCGATTGCGGGCGGTTTTGCTGGCTATTTGGGTGGCAAAGTTGACCGAAGTGTGATGTGGTTGATCGACGCACTCTTGGTGCTTCCCTCATTCTTGATCATTGCGGTGATGTCGCCGTTGTACCGCGGGCGAACTTGGTTGGTGTTCGTGGTGCTCCTGGCGGCATTTGGATGGATGGTTACCGCCCGAATCGTGCGGAGCGCCACGATGAGTTTGCGCGAGCGCGACTTCGTGCGAGCAGCTCAATATATGGGCGTGCCTGTGCGCAAGATCGTGTTTCGTCACTTGTTGCCCAATGTCGCCTCAATTCTCATCATCGATGCAACTCTGAATGTGGGAGCAACAATCTTGAGCGAGACGGGTCTTTCTTATCTCGGATTTGGTGTTCAGCCACCTGACGTTTCGCTCGGTAGCCTAATCGCTGAGGGAACTGCCTCCGCGCTGACGTACCCCTGGCTGTTCATGTTTGCTGGTTCCGCTCTCATCCTTACTGTCCTAGCAGTGAGTTTCATCGGTGATGGCTTACGTGATGCGTTCGATCCAGGGTCAAACAAGAGCAAGAAGAAGAGTAAAGCGTCGTGAACACTCCGTCGTCAGCATCCAACCTGATCGAGATTCGTAATCTGTCGGTAACTTTTCCGAGCGAGGCCGGCATCGTTCGCGCAGTTCGTGACGTGTCGCTCGACATTCGCGCGGGTGAAGTGCTCGGCATCGTGGGCGAATCGGGCTCGGGAAAAACGGTGATGTCGTTGTCGATGATTGGTCTGCTCGCCGAGAGTGCATCGATCACCGGTTCCATTTCCTACAACGGTGTCAATCTGCTCGAGCTCAATGACAACG
Organism: Actinomycetota bacterium; assembly: GCA_017856115.1. Taxonomy (GTDB): domain Bacteria; phylum Actinomycetota; class Acidimicrobiia; order Acidimicrobiales; family Ilumatobacteraceae; genus F1-60-MAGs027. The sequence continues at coordinate 5,341 of JAFMFM010000045.1, forward strand.
AGATGTCGAAGTATCGCGGCAAGGACATCGCCATGGTGTTTCAGGATCCACTATCAGCCCTGAACCCCGTACACACCATCGGACGCCAAATGGCAGAAGCCCTTCATGTTCACGGGGATTACTCGAGTGAAGCAGCACTCAGGCGCGCCATCGAACTTTTGGAGATCGTCGGCATTCCTCGTCCGGCAGAGCGGGCTCAGTCGTACCCACACGAATTCTCTGGCGGAATGCGTCAGCGTGTGATGATCGCTCTCGCCATCGCAAACCAACCGAAGGTAATCCTCGCCGACGAACCGACGACGGCGCTTGACGTGACCGTACAGGCGCAGATCCTGGATGTTCTGAAAACGGCTCGCGACATGACCGGTGCCGCCGTTGTCCTCGTCACACATGACCTTGGAGTAGTCGCGGGCTTGGCAGATCGAGTGGCCATCATGTACGGCGGCAAGGTGGTGGAGATTGGCAACGTCAATGATGTCTATTCATCTCCGGCAATGCCCTACACCATCGGACTTTTGCGTTCTATCCCACGTATTGACGACGCCGGATCCAGCCGTCTCGCGTCAATCGACGGTGCACCACCTTCGCCAGTGGCGTTGCCTCCCGGTTGTGCTTTTGCACCGAGGTGTCCGGCAGCAGCACCGGAGTGTGATGCGAGTGTCCCCGAACTCGTGTCGATTACGCCGAGTCGGATGACCGCTTGCGTTCGGCAAACCGACATTGCCGGATTACAGTCGTCTGGGAAGTTGTTTGCTGAGATTCCGCGACATGTCGCATTGCAATCCGTCACCGAAGGTGTGGCGCTCGAAGTTCGCGGCCTGAGAAAGACCTTTCCCCTCCTGAAGGGTTCCGTCTTGCGTCGCCGTGTGGGCTCGGTGTTTGCCGTTGACGGAGTTGACCTCACGCTGCGCGAAGGTCGCAGCCTTGCGTTGGTGGGCGAATCCGGTTGCGGCAAGACCACCACGTTGCTTGAGATTCTGAACATGGTTGCGCCTGAGGCAGGCACCATCACGGTGCTCGGCCGCAATGTCGCGGAACTTTCGAGAAAACAACGACTGGAAATGCGAAAGGACTTGCAGATCGTCTTTCAGGATCCGTTCGCATCACTCGACCCGCGGTTGCCGATCGGCGATGCGATAGCCGAGCCACTCGACAATTTCGGCATGCCGAAGGTCGAGCAGAACCAGCGGGTGATGGAGTTGCTCGAACTCGTGGGTTTGCAGCGCGACCACGCCAGTAGGTATCCGTCGGAGTTCTCGGGCGGTCAGCGGCAGCGCATCGCAATTGCGCGATCACTGGCCCTCAACCCGAAGGTAATCGCGCTCGACGAGCCGGTGTCGGCGCTCGATGTGAGCGTGCGCGCAGGAGTGCTGAACCTTCTCGCCGAGCTGCAAGAGAAACTCAAGTTGTCCTATCTCTTCGTGTCGCACGACCTCGCAGTGGTGCAGCACGTGGCCGACGACATCGCCGTGATGTACCTGGGCGGAATCGTGGAGTCCGGTCCGGTTGACGAGGTGTTTGCCAAGCCGCAGCATCCGTATACGCAAGCGTTGTTGTCGGCGGTCCCGATTCCGGATCCGAAAGTGGAGCGTGTTCGCAAGCGAATCATCCTGCAGGGCGATTTGCCGAGTCCGGCGAATCCGCCCGCGGGTTGCCGGTTCCATACTCGTTGCCAGGTTCGAGCGACGCTTCCCGCCGAGGTTGCCGCAACGTGCGTGAGCGATCGCCCCGAGTTGGTGTTGCGCAACGCAAGCCTGGTCGCCTGCCACGCACCGCTCAACTAACCGGGTATCCCTCTACTTTCATTCGTCATTCATGGCCCGTTCGCTGGGTAATCGCCTAGCGTTGCGCGAATGAGTGGAGCGCCGGAGGGCTGGCACCATGTTGATGGGGCGCTGTATCGAGAGTTCGAGTTCAAGGATTTTTCCGAGGCGTTCGGCTTCATGACCATGGTGGCGATGCTCGTGGAGAGACACGGCCACCATCCCGACTGGTGCAACTCATGGAACAAGGTGCGAATCTCGCTGTGCTCGCACGATGCCGGCGGGGTGGTAACGCAGCGCGACCACGACCTGGCTTACGAAATCAACTCGATTCTCCATTCCGACTAACCCGAGCCTCGGGACTCCGTTATCCGGGATCGGTTTCGTCGGACTGCAACCAACGCGGTCGACTAGGCAAGACTGACTGCCAAGATGGCAGGGTCGTCCGAACGTTTCCCCGGGCGTTTGGTGCTCGTTGCGTCGTTCGTGCTACTCACGTTTTCGTCGGGGGTGGGCTTCTACGGGTTATCGGTGTACCTGCAGGCTTTCAGCCGCGAGTTGGGATGGTCGGTGGCATCAATCTCGTCGGCGACCACGTTCTTCTTCCTCGTGGGCGGTGTGTCGGCGATTCCGATCGCGCGACTCGTGGCCAAGTACGACGTGCGCTGGATCGTGGTTGTCGGTGCATTCCTTGGATCCGGCGCATTGTTGACTATGCAGTTCGTGACTCAACGCTGGCATTTGTTCCTGGTGTATGCCGTGTATGCACTGGGGTGGTCGGCCTCGGGGGTAGGGCCGGTTACCACGGTGGTGACGCGTTGGTTCGAATCGAAGCGGGCGTCGGCACTCGCAATTGCCTCGACCGGATTGTCCGTGGGTGGAATCGTCGTTACTCCGGTTATCAAGTGGATCCTCGATTCGCGCGGTATCGAGGGTGGATCACCATGGTTGGCGGCGATTTGGTTCGTCGGCATCGTTCCGGTGACGCTCCTCTTTCTATTTCCGTTCCCGCACGAACGTGGCTGGCTCCCCGATGGGGCGAGAGCGACGACCACGGAGGTTCGGACTCCCTCCGGCACTCCGCTTGCAGTAGCCGTCAGGTCGAAGTTCTTCTTGATGGTTGCAGTCGGGTACATCTTTGCTTTCGGGGCGCAGGTCGGGGGAGTTCAGCAACTGGTGAAGATGGTGGAGGAGCGAACCGATCGAACCACGGCCACTCTCGGCACGGTGGTGTTGTCGCTGTTCTCGATCATCGCGAGGTTTGCGGCGAGTCGTGCAATCCAACGCCTCGAAATGATGCGATTCACGGTGCTGATTGCAATCATGCAGGGCGGATCGTTGGCGTTGATCGGACTCATGAACTCCTCTGTTGGACTGCTGATCGGAATCGCATTGTTTGGCTGCACCATCGGCAACATGTTGATGATGCAGAGTCTCCTCATCGCGCAGCGCTTCGGTGTATTGGACTACCCACGCATTGCCGCTCGGCAGGGTTTGATTTCGTTCACTGGTACCGCCGGCGGGCCGCTGCTGCTTGGGGCCCTGCACGACTTTGCCGGTGGGTATCGCTCCAGTTATCTCGCGGCGGGAGCGTGCTCCCTCTTTGGTGCGTTGTTGTTCTCGTTCGCTGGTTCGGCTGGTGACGACTGACCAATCGTGCTTGATGCAAGCAGCCAATGCCTGGACGTTGCTACGGTCGTGGAGCCATGAGTGAACAGCACCCGAATGTGACGCGTGTTATCGAAGCGGGTCAGAAACTCGGTCTCACCATCACCACGCGTAGGTTTCCAGAGGGCACCAAGACCGCCCAGGATGCAGCAAATGCGATCGGTGTTGCAGTCGGGCAGATCGTCAAGAGCCTTGTTTTCGCCGTTGACGGCGAAATCGTGATGGCATATGTGAGTGGTGCGAATCAGTTGGACGAAAAGAAACTTGCGGCTGCATCGGGTGGAGCGAAGTGCGCCCGAGTTGACGCCGATGCAGTTCGCGAAGCAACCGGATTTCCGATTGGCGGGGTGCCGCCGTTTGGTTTGGAAACCCAACTGAGAATTTTCGTCGACCCCGACCTCC
>JAFMFM010000046.1 GCA_017856115.1 Actinomycetota bacterium
CCATGTCAGCAGTTCGTCTTTCGCAAGCAACGCGACACTTCGTCGGTATGAATCGTCCGGCGGTCAACAACGTGGACTTGGCGGTCGACGACGGTGAGTTTCTGGTACTCGTCGGACCATCTGGCTGTGGCAAGTCCACGTTGCTACGCATGATTGCGGGGCTCGAAACGTTCGACTCCGGCTCGGTCAGCATCGGCGATCGCGACGTCACCGATTTGGCACCCAAGGACCGCAACATCGCGATGGTGTTCCAGAGTTATGCCTTGTACCCCCACATGACGGTGGCCGAGAACATCGGTTTTAACTTGAAGATCAACAACGTCGACAAGGCGGAAATCAAGCAGCGTGTCGAGGAGACGGCGCGCATGCTGGATCTCTCCGATTTACTCGAGCGCAAGCCCGCCAAACTTTCCGGTGGTCAGCGCCAACGCGTGGCCATGGGTCGCGCGATCGTCCGCAAGCCCGAGGTGTTCTTGATGGACGAGCCGTTGTCGAACCTCGACGCCAAGCTGCGCGTTCAAACCCGCACCCAGGTTGCAGAACTCCAGCGCCAACTCGCCATCACCACGGTGTACGTCACTCACGATCAGGTCGAGGCCATGACGATGGGAACCAGGATCGCCGTCTTGAAGGACGGCATCCTGCAACAAGTCGCACCGCCCCAGGAACTCTTTTCGAATCCAGTGAACATGTTCGTTGCCGGCTTCATCGGCTCGCCGGCCATGAACATGGTGCCGGGCCGGGCCGCCAACGGAACCGTGTCGTTCGCCGGTGCGAGCGCAACCATCGCGCCGGGAAGCACCACGTCGGACGATGTGATCGTCGGAGTTCGACCCGAAGGCCTCGAGCTCACGGGGAACGATGGCGCTGCCGGCATCGTCGACTTCATCGAGGAACTCGGCAGCGATTCATACCTCCACTGCACCCTCGATTCTCCGGGCAAGGACCGTGTGATTGCGCGAGCTCCCGGTTTGTCGCGGCTCGCCCACAACACACGGGTGTCGCTGCGTGCCAAGCCCGGCTCGCTGCACGTGTTCGACGCACGGTCCGGATTGCGGGTGTCTGCGTAGTGATGCGCGACGTGCGGGTGGACCCGTGGCTCGGCACGATGGTTCACGTCGTTGCCTCCCGGCAACATCGCCCCAACCTGCCGGCCACGAGTTGTCCGTTCTGCGTCGGAGGACTGGAGGCACCGGATCCGTACACGGTGAAGGTGATTCCGAACCGGTGGCCTCCCATGCCCGACGAGCGATGCGAGGTTGCGTTGTACGCGAGCGACCACCGTGCTCGACTCGCCACGCTCGAACCCGACCATCTCGCGACGCTCATCGACACCTGGGCACTTCGTACCGACGCCCTCGGCTCGCGTAATGACGTCGACTACGTCCTCATCTTCGAGAACTCCGGACGTGAGGTCGGGGCCACCATCGATCATCCCCACGGACAGATCTACGCGTTCGATCACGTACCGGATCGTCCGAGACGGCGTCTCGCTGCCGGATGGAAGCCGGACCCCACGTCCGATCGTTTGATCGTCGAACGAAACGGATGGGCGGCAACCGTGCCCGCAGCCTCGCCGTATCCCCTCGCCATCGAGATTGCTCCCGTCGAGCGTGTTGCTGATCTTGTTTCACTCGACGCATCGCAGCGCAGGGGCTTCGGTGACGTACTACAGGACGTGTTGGGTCGCATCGAGCGCATCCACGGGGAGCCTGCACCAACGATGATGTGGTTCAACCAGCGGCCAACCATGAGCAACCAGCGCTCGCAGGAGATCGACGGCTACAGCGATGCGTGGTTCAATGTGGAAATCGTGTCACCCTGGCGCGCACCCCACGTGATGCGGTACATCGCCGCCGCCGAAGTCGCGACGAACGAATTCTTCATTCCTGTCGTGCCGGAGGATCTTGCCGCAACGTTGCGCGACGCTGCGCCAGCATGATCCACAATATGGAGACGGTGAACACCGCCAACGACGTCCACTGATTGAGTCGCAGTCCTGCCGCGTCCTTGGCCGGATCGATTCGTAATCCTTCGACGAAGAACCGAAGCAGCGTGTAGCCCGCGGTGTAGAACAGGAACAAACGGCCCGGTCGTAGGGAGGCCCTGCGATCGATCTGCAGCAACACCACGCACAACAGCGCGTTGCCGAGTGACTCGTAGAGAAACGTCGGATGAAACAAGGTGCCCTCGGGATAACCGGAGGGAAGGTGACGCTCGTCGATCTCCAGACCCCACGGCAAAGTGGTGGCGCGACCGAACAGTTCCTGGTTGAACCAGTTTCCCCAACGGCCGATGGCTTGTGCGAGTGGAAGTGCAGGTGCCACGGCCGTCAACGCGTTGGCAACGCCAACGCCACGACGCTTCGCCACCCAGACGCCCACGACGACACCGGCGGCAACACCTCCCCAAATGCCGAGTCCACCCTTCCAAATCTTCACCACGTCGAGCAGGCGACCATCGAATCGCTCCCAGTCCGTGATTACGTGGTACAGGCGCGCACCGATGATGCCCGCTGGCACGGCGATCATTGCGATGGCACTGGCATCGTCACGCGTTCCCGTACCATGCGCCTCGAGTCGCTTCCCCATCAACCATGTTCCGGCAATCGCCCCGAGGGCGATCATCAAGCCGTAGGCGTTGAGCGTGAGCGGACCGAGCGTCAGGGAACCACTGGACGGACTTGGAAGCGAGGCGAGCCAGTTCACGAAACCCACGCTAGGTTCACGAAGCGTGTCGAGCCGTTCGCTGAGGTTCGAATGGTCGGCTCTCACCGGACTCACCGCGATCGTTGCACTCCTGCCCGCGTGGTTGGTTGCCGTCAGCGTGCTCTGGCTACCGCTTCGCTGGTGGGGTGATGTCAACTACTGGTTGTTCGTCGGGGCGATGTTCTCGCTCTTCATCCTGTTGTTCTCTCGACCCATCCAACGGTTCGTGCTCGTGCGGCTCATCGGAGCACGCAAACCGACGGCACAAGAGTCCGCAATCCTGCAGGATTCATGGCAATCCATCGTGCGACGAAACGATCTGACCAAACGCCGCTTCGTTCTGGCCGTGTTCGATACCCACGCCCTCAACGCTTTCGCGTGCGGTGGACACCTCGTCGTGGTGTCTTCTTCGGCCATCGAGTCGCTCGACGAAGAGCAACTGTCCGGCGTGTTGGCACACGAGTTGAGCCACCACCTCGGACTGCACACCGTTGCACTCACCATTACCCAGTGGATGATTCTTCCGATCGTCGTACTGTCACGGGTGGGTATGTGGCTGCGGGCCGTTGCGGAAACCGCAACGATCACGTTCGCACGCCGAATTCCACCACTCCATGCACTCGGCTTGTTCGTTGCGGCATTCCTGCATGTGGCATCGTGGCTGCTCATGTTGAACGTGTCGCTGGCGACGCTCCTCGGCAACGCCGCAAGTCGCGCGAGCGAGTACCACGCCGACCGACGCGCGGCACAACTTGGTTTCGGCAATCAACTGCTGGCTGCGCTACGTCACTCACAGGATCACGACACGCGATCGGCGCGAACCAACGTATGGGACCGGGCGTTTGCATCGCACCCCCCGATGCGGATGCGAATCAACAAACTGGCGACGTATCTGCGCAACCAACGAGCATGAGTCGCGGACGGACGGTATGAAACGACTGTCGATTTGGTCGTTGGCACTTCTCGGTGGCGTTCTCGTGGCAGTAGGAATTCCACCGCTCGGCATTTGGCCTGCAATGTTGGTGGGCATCGCCTGCTACGTGATGGCGACGGAGCGGCGCGGTAGCGGTGACCGATCGACGTTCATGCTCGGTGCGCTCTTTGCGTGGGGATGGTTGGCGCCGGCGATGGGCTGGATGTGGCACCTGGTGCCGGGGGGCTTCGTGGTTGCACCACTGCTTTTCGCCGTGTTCCACGGTGTGGCGGCACGCACCGCTGCATGGCTCACACCGCGGGAAGGTTCGTCGCTCACACAGCGCATCGTGGTGTTGTCGCTCGCACACACGCTGGCGGAGTGTTTGCGGTACGTGGCACCATTCGGCGGCGTTCCACTGGCAGGTATGGCCCTCGGTGTTGCCGACACCCGACTCTCACACCTCGTGCGTGTCGTGGGTCCGCTGGGAATGTCGCTGTGGGTCTTCCTCGCTGGCGGAGTGTTGGCCGAACTGCTGCTGCGCCGTCACGAACACGGTTGGGGATCTCGGCGGCCGGCACTGGCGTTGCTCGCCGTGTTGGTCGTTGCGCAAATGATCGCACAGATCGCGCCGACGGGCCGCAACCTCGATGAGTCGCTCAGAATCGCCGTGGTTCAAGGTGGAGGTCCGCAAGGAGTGCTGGCGATCAACAGCAACCCCCGCGACGTGATCGATCGGCATCTGGCGGCAACCCGATTGCTGGATGATGACCCACCCACCTCGGGAATCGACACCGCATCCGGCGTCGACGCGGCATCCAAGATCGATCTGGTCCTCTGGCCGGAAAATACCGTCGACGTGCGCGACTTCACCGAGAGCAGGGTTCGGTCCGAACTTCAAGCGGAGGCTCTCCGAATCGGTGCCCCGTTTGCCGTTGGCATCACCGAGGACGCGGGTGACAACTTCACCAACGCCCAAGTCGTGATGAACGAACGCGGCGAGGAGATCAGCAGGTACGACAAGGTGCGTCGCGTGCCGTACGGGGAGTACGTTCCACTTCGCAACGCGTTACAAGCGCTGGGTGCGCCGGTGGATCGGATTCCACGGGATGCAATCGCGGGCGCGACGACTGCACTCATCGAGGTGCCCAAGGACGACACGGACGTGCCGCTCGCCGTCGCGATTTCTTGGGAGGTGTTCTTCTCCGGACGCGTGCTCGAGGGTGTGAGAGCGGGCGGTCGGGTGGTATTGAATCCAACCAACGGCTCCAGTTACACCGGGGAAATCCTGCAACAACAGCAAGTTGCAACGTCACAACTCCGTGCCCTGGAGACCGGGCGATGGGTGGTGCAGGCCGCCACCACGGGATACAGCATCTTCGTCGATCCCGACGGCCACGTCCTGGACCGCATCCCTATCGGTAAGCAGGCGGTCATGATTCGCGACGTTCCCCTGCGAACGGGTCGCACCATCTATTCGTACCTCGGCGACAACGTCGTCACGGCGGTGATCGTGGCGATGATGGTCGCGGTGGTGCTGCGATCGCGACGACGCACGTACGTTCGACCATGAGCCACGAGATCCACCTCGGCGGGGCACTCTTTGGCTGCTCCGTCGATGCACTCCATGGAGCACGACTGTCGTCACTGCGCATCGACGCTCGCGAGCGTCTGGTCACCCACACGAATAACGCCCGGTCCACGGCGTGGGGTGCCTATCCGATGGTGCCGTTCGCCGGTCGTGTACGTCACGGTCGTTTCACGCACGAGGGGGCGACGCACCAACTGACGCGCAACTTCGGTGACCACGCAATCCATGGCACCGTATTCGACGTTGGCTGGTCGACCATCGAACAATCATCCGCGCATGTCGTCCTCGTCGCATCACTCGGTGCACGCTGGCCGTTCGCCGGTTCGGTCACGCACGAGATTCAGATCGATACATCCGAGCGAAGCGTCACCTGCACGCTCACGGTCCACGCCACGTCATCGAGCATGCCGGCCCAGGTGGGATGGCACCCGTGGTTCGTGCGACCGGCAACCCTGCAGATTGCGTTTTCCGAAATGTACGTACGCGACGACGAACACATTCCGAATGGACGGCGAGTGACCCCGACGTCCGGCCCATGGGATGACTGCTTCGTTGGCGCAGAGCGAACTCCCGTAGTGCAATTCGACGATGGTGTTCGTTTGCACGTCGAGAGTGACTGCGACCATTGGGTGATCTACGACATGCCGCAACATGCGTTGTGCGTTGAACCACAGTCGGGACCACCCGACGGCTTCACACTCGATCCGCACATCATCACACCGGGAACGTCGCTGCAACGCACGATGAAATTGATCGCCCGATAACTTTCCAGCGATAGCGTCACATCGCATGTTTGGCGGGGACATGCAGCGGGAACTCGACCGTCTCCGCAACGGTCCCCTTCGCCTCGCGTACCTCACGTATCGAGGTAAGCCGCACGTGGGTGGGCAGGGCGTTTACACACGACATCTCACCAAGGCACTCACGGATCTCGGACACCACGTGGAGGTCTTCGGCGGTCAGCCGTACCCGGTATTGGACCCCCGCGTCGAACTCCACAAGTTGCCCAGCCTGGACATCTTCAACGACCAGTATCCCGGTCGGTTTCCGGCGTATTGGGAACTGAACAATTGGCCGAACGTTCTCGAGGCACTGTATTTCCTCAAGGGAACGTTCGCCGAACCGCTCACCTTCAGTCTGCGTGCCTACCGTGCCCTGCGGGAACGATCGGAGGACTTCGACCTGGTGCACGACAACCAGTGTCTCGGCAAGCACATCCTGGCCATCGAGGAAATGATCCCCACCATCGTCACGTTGCACCACCCCATCACCAAGGACCGCAAATTGGAGATGGCCCACACCAAGACGTTGTGGAAGCGGTTCGGCATCTCGCGCTGGTACTCGTTCGTCAAGATGCAGGGCAAGGTGGCGAGTCGACTACCGCGCATCGTGGTGGTGAGCGAGAACTCCATCAACGACATCCACGAGGACATGAAGGTGTCGCTCGACCGCATGCGTCTGGTGCCCGTCGGTGTCGACCCTGACCTCTTCACCCCGCTGCCCTCCATCGCCAGAAAGTCGCACCACCTCATCACCACGGCTTCGGCCGACGTCGCACTGAAGGGGTTGTCGTACCTCCTCGAAGCAGTCGCCAAGCTTCGTACCGAACGCGACATCCACCTCACCATCATCGGCAAGCCGAGGGCCGGTGCCAGCGCCGACCTGATCGAGTCCTTGGGCATCGGAGACTGCATCTCCTACGTGTCGGGGGTGAGTGACGAACGCATCGTCGAGTTGTACGCCGAGAGCACGCTCGCGGTGGTGCCAAGCCTGTACGAGGGCTTCAGCCTGCCGTCCATCGAGGCGATGAGCACCGGAATATGTCTGGTTGCCACCACCGGCGGAGCCCTACCCGAGGTAACGGGGCGGGATGGTGAAACGGTGCTGTCGTGTCCACCGGGTGACGCCGATGCGCTCGCCGCCGCCATTCGCCGCGGTCTCGACGACGAGGTACTGAGGACGCGCATCGGCCAGGCCGGTCGCAGTCGCGTGGTGGAGCGCTGGTCGTGGCGACACTGTGCGTCACTCACCGTCGATCAGTACCGCGAGGTTTTGACGATGCCCCACAACGTGGAGAAATTACGGCGACGCGTGGAGCGCGGTACGAAGTGAACGTTGCATGCTGACCATTCGCTTCGACAAACTGCCCATCGGGCCCGACACGTTGTTCCTGGATGCCGGTGCCGGATTCGGACGACACGCCTACGAGGCAGCGCGACGCGGTGCGACCGTGGTTGCGTTGGACTACGGACACGACGAGGTCACGGCCACGCGAAACACCTTCGCTGCGATGGCAATGGCCGGCGAGATCGACTCCGATCGATTCGGTGGCACCATCCGAGGCGATGCAACACGCCTGCCGTTCGCCGACGCTTCGTTCGACTGTGTCGTCACCAGCGAGGTGCTCGAGCACATCCACGACGACGTCGCGGCACTCGGTGAACTCACGCGTGTACTGAAGCCAGGCGGCACGTTCGCCGCGACGGTGCCGTCGTACCTTCCGGAAAAAATCAATTGGATGTTGTCCGACGAATACCACGCTCCATTCGTGGAAGGTGGACACGTTCGGATCTACACCGCCAAGCAACTTCGATCGAAGATTTCCGGCAAACGGTTGCACATCACTGGCCATCATCGTGCCCACGGACTGCACTCGCCGTACTGGTGGTTGCGTTGCGCGGTTGGTCCGGCGCGCGACGACCAACCACTGGTGGCCCGCTACAAGAAGTTGTTGGAATGGGACATCATGAAGGCTCCGTTCATCACGCGTGCAATCGACACGGTGCTCAGCCCGCTCATCGGAAAGTCCTACGTGGTGTACGCCGAGAAACCGATGGTCATCACCGGTCCCGCCCGCACATCCGGAAATTCACCCGCGATCCACACCGCGCGGTCGAGCGTGCGACCTCCAACGAACGATCAACTTCGATCGACTGCACGCTGGATCGCGTCGCTGCAATTGTCCAACGGCATGATTCCCTGGTTCGTCGGTGGACACTGCGACCCGTGGAACCACGTGGAAACCGCCATGGCACTCGACGTGATGGGTCTGCACGCTGAAGCGCGACGCGCCTACGAATGGCTTCGCACGACGCAACGACCCGACGGATCGTGGCACAACTACTACGAGTCCGACGGCACCGTGAAGGATTCGAAGCTCGACTCCAATGTTTGTGCCTACGTCGCGGCGGGCGTATGGCATCACTGGCAGTGCTCGGAGGACCTTGCGACGGTGGAGCGCATGTGGCCCACGGTCGAACGCGCGATGGAGTTCGTCCTCAACATGCGGCGCAAGGACGGAACCATCCTCTGGGCCAAGGAGGTCGACGCCGAGCCATGGTCGTACGCGTTGCTCACCGGAAGCAGTTCGATTCGGCACTCCCTGCACTGCGCGGCCAACATCGCTGCGTTGCTGGGAGAACCACGACCACTGTGGCGTGCGGCGGCCGATGCGATCGACGCCGTCATCAATCACTCGCCGCAATCGTTCGAGCCGAAGGACCGTTGGGCGATGGACTGGTACTACCCCGTGCTCTCCGGTTCGCTCATGGACGATGCCGGCAAACTTCGCCTGCACGAGTCGTGGGACAACTTCTACCTACCCGACTACGGCATTCGCTGCGTCAGTGACGAGCCGTGGGTAACGGCATCGGAAACCGCGGAGTGCGCGATCGCCTACAGCGCCATCGACGACCACGCCACGGCGAGCGACCTTCTCGCGCTCACCACGCTTCACCGAAACGACGACGGCTCGTACCTCACCGGCATCGTGTATCCGGACAACATCGCGTTCCCCGCGCACGAGGTGAGCGCATACACCGGGGCCGCGGTGATTCTGGCCGCCGACGCACAACTCGCGCTTTCTCCCGCACACAAGCTGTTCACCAACCACTAGACCAGCAACTACTCGGTGCGCGGCA
>JAFMFM010000047.1 GCA_017856115.1 Actinomycetota bacterium
TCAGGCCGGCGGAATGAGTGCGCCGGTGAACACCTGCCAGGCCAGAGCCGACTTGGCAACGAAGCTCAGCACGATGTATGTCCGCTCACCGACGAGGTAGTCGGCGAACCGACCCTTGGCCCGATATTGCAGCCATTGCACGATGGCGAAGCAATTGAAGAAGAGGAACAACGAAATCACGATGCCATACACGAAACCCGGCACCTCGGCGTTGGGTGGGCCCTTCGGGGCGAACAGGTTGACCACCACCGCAATCCAGGGCACGGCACCGGCGATGCACCCGAACCAGAAGGGGAGGAGTTGCCCGTCTCCAGGGGTGGTGTAACGCTCTTGCAACCAACCGAAGAGAATCATGCTCACGTTCACGCCGAACACTGCAAGCAGTGCAACGTAGTCGGCGACTCCGTTCAACTGCAGGATCAACACGATCATGATCGATGACGAGAGCGAGTACTCCACCCAGCGGTACACATTGATGTGCTTAGCGAGCCCGGTGGCGTAGCGCGGGAAACCGACGGGTGAGGCCACCAAGAAGTGGAAGAACGCCGACAGGGCCATGAACGCTGCAACCATCCACGAGATGTTGAGGTTGAGGAGATCGACAGGTGCTGCAAAGTTCCCGGTACCGGGAGCCTCGGAGAGATACGTGGCGCGCACCGGCAGCGACACGTCGGTGGAGAGCGCGAGGATTGCGATCAGCGAGGCGAGGTGCAGGAGACCTGCATAGACGTTGAGTTTGCGTATTCGCACCATACGGGGATCCATGCAGCAAGATTAGGTCAAACCGCTGGGAACTCGCGGTGGTGGCGCACCTCAGCGACCGTCAGCGAGTACTCGCTGTAAATGCGGTCGCGACCGGCTTTTTGGGCGGCGTGATGCTCGGGGTGACTGCGCAAGACGGTAACTACGCGTGTGGTCATCTCGCTACGGTACGACAATTAGGGTCGGGTCGTGACAAACATCGACGACCACGGTCGCCCCGAGCCGCCAATCGCAGCCAACGAAGTCGACACCCTGCTCGGCTATCTCGATTACCAGCGCGCGACGCTGGACTGGAAGACTCGGGGTCTCGACGAGCCTGGTCTACGACGCACCATCGCATCGAGTTCGATGACGCTCGCCGGGTTGTTGAAGCACATGGCGTACGTGGAGGACCACTGGTTCGGTGGCATGCTGCTGGATCTGCCACGAACGTCGCCATGGGCAGAGGTCGACTGGGTGGCGTCACCCGATTGGGAGTGGGAATCGGCCGTCACCGACTCGCCTGATGCAGTGCGTGCGCAGTGGAGCACGTCGGTCGACCGTTCACGCACGGCCGTAACTGGTGTGCTGTCGCATTCGAACATGGACGATCCGCTCAGCACGCTTGCCCAGCGCGCGTGGCCGAACGGCGACAGGCCGTCGTTGCGCTGGATCCTGGTGCACATGATCGAGGAATACGCCCGCCACAACGGCCATGCCGACCTCCTGCGAGAGGCCGTCGACGGCTCAACGGGCGAATAGTGCCGCACGTGGCAACGGTGGATGGCCGAACGTGTCAGCGCTGGATCATGGTGCAGCGTGGCTGCGTCAGTCGACGTCACTAGTGGGTGTAGGTGCCCCGGAGAGACCGCCGAGTGTTGCCAGGGCAGTCATCAACGAGTAGTAGTCCAGTCGTCGAGCGTCGGGGCTGAATCGAACCAGCACGAGAAAGCCGTAGCCCAATACCTGTTCCATCGAGGTGATCTGTGCGATGAGCGCATGGGGAATGCCTGGGAACATCGCTTGAAGGATGGAGTCGGCGCTGTCGAGGAATCGTTGCATCTCACGGCGGGTGCTATCGCGATAGCGCGATGCCACGATGCACTCGATTCGGAAGTCGAGACGTGGTTTGCGGGAAGGCATCATGCCCACGTACCAACTGTCGGTGAAACCGAAGTCTGGCCGGGCTGCATTGAATGCCACCGCCTTCGCCCGTGAATTCTTCCCGTAGTCCAGCACCAGCACTTCATGGATGGCCTCGTCGAGCATCGACTCCTTGTCGGGCCACAGCTGGTAGATGGCGCTCGTGGAGAATCCGGCGCGACGAGCGATCCGGGTGACCGTTGCCGCTCGGAATCCAACCCTGGCCACCACACGCTTGGCACTCGTGAGCAGTGCGTCACGCACCGGGTTCCCCGTGTTGATGGGATCCGGTGCGATATCACCGGCTGCAGGGGAGTAGGTGAGCGGTACCGCTCGACTCGCTGCGTGCCGCAAGGCCTTCAGGGAATTGCCCCACCCTTGGTTGTGGCTCGTGATGAACGACCGGTACACCGTTCCCAGGCCAGCGGACGCGGCAACCACGACCACTGCTCCTGCGAGTGGGTCGCTGGCGTGGTTGAGTCCAAGGTCGTCCAATGTGGCCATCAGGGCCGGAGTGACCTCCTCGCTCACCGTGTCGTTGCGCTGTGCCAGCACCAGGTATTCGGCCCCAAGCCGAAGGATGGGGGTGGGTTTCTCCACGAGACGAGTCACGGGATGGTCTTCGGCGAGGTGACCCTGAACGTACTGCACCACGTCGCGTACGTAGTGCAGGAACGGCGTTCGAACCCGTTCTAGCCACAAGGCAACGAGCATCTCGTCGGCATTCTCATAACGGCTGTAGAGGGCACCGGTGGTGAGACCGGCAGCCTTGGCTACTCGTGCCGACTGCAGGTCGTCGAGACCGTGTCGGTCGGTTTCGGCGAGCATGGCGTCGAGCAGTTTCTCGCGGTTCGCGTGCTGGCTCTTGCTACGACTTCGCTGGCGTTCGGGTTGTTCCACCACGTCGGAACGCAACCGTCGTTCGGTGGCTGCTTTTCTGGTTGGCATGGGCTACTCAAGTGTTCCGTAGACGCCGCGGCTTGTGGTGGGCACGCCAACGTCGTCGAGTACCGCTGCCAGATCGTCGAGGAACGCACGATACGTGGTGGCGTGAACGGCATTGACGGTGAGGTGTATGGAGGGCGGGGGAGCCTGACGATCCACGTACCATCCGCGGGTGGCCAGTGCATCGGCCACGGCGAAGATGTCGACCGCTGGTCGGTCGGCGTTGATTGCGGGTGCGGCTCCGAAGGACAACAGCGTGGCATCGGGCTCGGCTCGCAGTTCGAGTCGTTCGTCATGACGGATTGCTTCGGCGATCGCCAACGTGGTCTCGCGGGCTGCCCGTGTGACGCGCAGGTATCCGTCGTCGCCAAGATGATGCAGTACCGCCCACGCGGCTGCAATCGGGCCGCCCGACTTGGTGCCGAGCATCCCGGATGAGCCGTACACACCACCGAGCCAGTCGTCGGTGATAAAGCCTTGGAACGAGCGAAGTCGGGCATCGCGGTACATCACCACCGATGCTCCCTTTGCGGCGTAGCCAAACTTGTGGAGATCCACGCTCATGGACGTAACGCCATCAACCGCGAAGTTCCAATCGGGTAACGGAACGCCGAGCCGCGTCAAGTAGGGCAGTGTCACGCCTCCCATGCACGCATCCACATGACAGTTGGCGCCACGAGACTTCGCCAGCGCGGCGATCTCAACGACCGGATCGACCACCCCGTGTGGATACTGCGGTGCAGAAGCAACGAACATGACGGTGTTCTCGTCGGCCGCATGGGCCATTGCGGCCGGCTCGGCCCGCCAGGTGCGGCTGCACACGGGTACCAACCGAAGTTGGATATCGAAGTATGCGGCCGCTTTGTGGAAGGCGGCATGGGCGGAGGTGGGAAGCACCACATTGGGGGTGGCGACTCGGCGAGTTTCGTCGTGACGAAATTGGTCCCGAGCAGCCTTCATGGCCATGAGGATGCTCTCGGTACCTCCACTGGTGAAGAATCCCCGGGCCGTGGCGGGTGCAGACAACCATCCACCGACGATTTCCAGCACGTCGCGCTGCATCGCACGCAACGAGGGGAACGCCTCCACATTGAGCGCGTTGTCTCCGGAGAACCGGCGGTAGGCCTCCGTGGCAAGGTCGTGAACCTCGGAGTTCACCAGGTAGGCGAGCGAGAACACTCGACCGTCCTTCCAGGCCACGTCGTGTGTCCGAAGGTGCTCGAGTTGTGCCAGGGTGTGGTCAGCCGACCACCCTGTGGCGGGCAAGCCCGGTACGCCGATCTGCGACGCCGAATCCACAGTCGGCAGGGCAGCGGTGTCGGCACCCTCAGATTTCCCCATGTTTATTGCTCCATTCGTACTTTACATAACTATGATTATGGGCGATGACTCGGACGTAGGGGTTCGGCCACCACCGGCTTTGCGGCTTCGAGCAGCCATTTGAGGGCTGCCCGGTAGTCGCGAGTCGTCGGATCCACCGTGGGGTCCAAGTCGCGTTCCACGTCGTCGATGGCGCACTTCAAGACGAAGATGTGATCTCGCAGTGTGTGGAGCTCACCCCGGGTCATGACGAGCTCATTCTCGTTGAGTTGCAGTTCGGTCGCCCGCTGTCGGGCCACCCAGTCCCATTGTCGACAGGCCTGGGAACAAAACCGACGTGGACGCCCGACGCCATCTCGTGTCGGCAATGGGGTACGACACCACTCGCAGCGCGGTCGCTCCGTTGTTGCCGATTTCGTCATGACGAAACCCCCCGAGAGAATCTTAGGATGAACGCTGTGGCACGTGACAATTCGTCGTCTCGTGCCATGGCGTCGGAGTCCTTGCCAGCGGCACCTGGTCGGTTGTTTGCCAGCGACAACGTAGCGGGTGCCCATCCCCTGGTGCTCGAGGCGCTGGTGGCGGCGAATGAGGGTCACGTGTTGGCGTACGGCAACGACGTGATTACGCGTCGTGCCGAAGCGGCCTTCAATGATCTGTTCGGTCGAGATGTTCGTACGTTGTTCGTGTACGGCGGCACCGGTGCGAACGTTCTGGCACTGGCATCCATGCTTTCACCCGCCGAATGCGTGGTGTGTACCGACTGGTCGCACATCAACATGGACGAAACCGGTGCGCCAGAGCGAATCCTCGGAGCCAAGTTGCTCGATCTCGTGTGTCCGGATGCCAAATTGACGCCGCAGCAGATTCGTTCGGCTGCTTCAGCCCGCGGCAATCCTCACCACGCGCAGCCCGCCGTGGTGTCGATCACCCAACCAACGGAACTCGGCACGTTGTACTCGCCCGCCGAGATACGCGCCATTTGCGAGACTGCGCACGAACTCGGCATGCTCGTGCACATGGACGGGGCTCGAATCGGAAACGCCACCGCCGCACTCGGCGGGTCGCGTGACGTCCTGCGAGCATTCACGGTCGACGCTGGTGTCGACGTGCTCTCATTCGGTGGCACCAAGGCGGGCATCGTGTTCGGCGAGGCCGTGGTGTGGTTCGATCCGCAACGTGCGGCTCGATCGGAGTACCTCCGAAAAAACGTCACCCAACTGCACTCCAAGATGCGCTACATCTCCGCGCAGTATGTGGCATTGCTTGCAGGGGATCTCTTCATCGATCTTGGGCGTTCGGCCAACGTGGCAGCCCAGCGGCTTTATGAGGCCACCAAGCACCATGCCTCGCTCGGGCTCACCACTCCCCCTGCGGTCAACAGCCTGTTTCCCACCCTGTCCGACCCAGCCAAGACCCGATTGCAGGACTGGTCGTTCTTTTGGGATTGGGATCCAATGGCCCATCAGGTGCGCTGGATGACCGCCTGGGACGTCTCGGAGGCCGACGTTGCCCAGTTTGCTGCCGGTGTGGATGCCGTCCTTCGGGCTAATTGACCGGTCGGTTAGTTTTGGTCTACGCTCGGGTCGCGACGGGACCAGCCCGTGGCGGGAGAACCAATGACGAGCCTCGACTTCAAGTTTCGCGAAGAAACCGACGACGCCTGGATGGAGATGGGTTCGTGTCGCGGACTCTCCGACATCTTCTTTGCTCCCCTTGCGGAGCGACCACAAACTCGACTTCGTCGCGAGGACAAGGCTCGTAAAGTGTGTTTGGAATGTCCGGTTTTGGAAACGTGTCGTAACTTTGCGCGCGCACATCGTGAGTACGGCTTTTGGGGCGGTGAGAGCGAAGAGGAACGCCACCAAGCCGGATTTCGGCTCATCGCGCCCATCGGCGTGCGCGCCTAAACGTTCGCCGCGCCAAGCGGGCGCTTCGCCGGTCGTCGTGTGGGAGGCGAGGCACGCATGAATGTGCCACTGGCATTGCTGAGCGACGCCGAGGACGTGGTGCGTCTGGCGTGGACGGACTACGGCGACGCACGAACGATTGCCGACCTGCGTGAGATGAGTGCCCACGTGAGCACCAATCGCGTGTTCCAGGTGCACCTCGACGACGCTTCGACGGTCGTGGCAAAAGTGTCGTCCTATGGCTCGTACTTTCTCTTCGCCGAGGACCACGATCGGCTGGCTCGGTGCAGTTCCCTACTTCGTCACGGTCGTTGGGCCGGTTTCCTTGCCGACGTTCTCACCGTCAACAAGCGTCCTTACACCTGGTACGACGGTCGCCGATGGTGCGCCTTTTATACCGAGGTTCGTCGTGCGGAGTCGCTCCCCAAGATCCTGACCGCATCGGATGTCGCGGCTCTCGCTCGGGAGATTGCGCGATTCCACCACGCCTGTACCGAAATTGCGCCGGCCCTGCCACCGGTGTCCAATTCCGTCAAGGGCGACGCGATCCATCTCCTGGATCAACTCACCAATCCGTTCGCGTCGCGAAACTTCGATCTGCCACCCGAGGACATCGGTGTGCTCGCCAGGTTCACCCATGATCTCCTCATGCATCTGGAGGCGGTCCACTACGACGAATGGCCCAAGATTCCCATCCTCGTCGATTGGAATCTGGGAAATTTCAGCGTCACGCGCCCCGATGGCGAGGTGCATTTGTATTCCCGCTGGGACTACGACTGGTTCCGGATCGAGTCGCGACTCTTGGACTTCTACTTCCTGTCCCGCGTCTCGTCGAGCACAGGTGACCGAACGTCGTTCACGTATTCGCCGCATACCCTCACCGAGCCGCGCTTCGTCGACTTCGTCCGGGCGTACCACGACATCAATCCCCTCAGTCGACGCGATGTGGAGTTCCTCCCCTACGCGTACCGCATCTTCATCCTCAACTACGTGGTTCGCGAGGGTGCGCGGTTCTTTCGTGGGGACTTGTGCTCTCAATTCCGTCGTGACGCCGCCCACGGCTATTTGGAGGCGTCCACCAAACTCGATCTCTCGCCGCTCTTGGCGGTTGTCGACGATTGACGCCGAGTTCCCCGGATCGGCCCGCTTGACGACACCTGAGCGGCGCGGTCCGGCCGGCGGGGCTCAGTCGAGGCGTCGAAGTTCGCGCCGAAAACGAGCGGTTCGCTGCACATAGTTGGCGGCTCCGTAGGCCACATCCTCGGATCGCGCGCGACCTTCCTTGATGACTGCGGGGCTTCCCACCGCAAGTGCTTTCGCTGGAACGACGGTGTCGTTGAGCACCACGGAGTTGGCGCCGACGATCGCCCCGGAACACACCCGTGCCCGGTGCAGAACGATCGCCCCCGAACTCACTTGTGCCGCATCCTCGATGATGCAGGCTTCGAGGTGTGCAAGATGTCCGATGAGGGCGTCGTCGCCCACGGTGGTGGGCCATTCCAACGTGGTGTGCACCACGGTGCCGTCCTGGATGCTCGTTCGGGCGCCGATGCGAATCTCCCCGTCGTCTCCCCGTAGAACCGCGGTGGGCCACACGCTGGAGTGCGGTCCGATGAAGACCGAACCGATGATGACTGCGTCCGGATGGATGAAGGCAGTCGAATCGATGGTGGGCTCCTGCGAGCCGAGCGCGTAGATGGGCACGAAATAGTTCTACTAGCGTGGGTTGCCCATGACGCGGCGGATGGACATCGAGGTCACCAGTACGCGCCCCGACGGCACGTTCACCTGGCGTCAGGCCGGCGCACGGGCACCGAAAGGTTCGGGACCCGCCGATGTGCTTCCAGCAGACGCCAAGACGGGCGATGTCCTGCGCGCCGAAGTGGAAATGGACATGGATGGTCCCGTGATTCTCGGTGTCGCACCGATCAAGCAGCGTGAACGCAACGTCACGTTGCTTGCGGTCACCGGTTCGGGTGTCGAATTCAAGCCGGTGACGGAGATCTCCACCAACCGCCGAGCCAAGCGCGACGGTCGCGGTCGCGACGGCAAGGGTGGTCGTGGCGACAAACGCGGTCCTGGTCGTGGTGCCCGTGGCGACTCCGGTGCCGCCGGTGCACCTCGAACTCCGCGTCGCGAATTCACACCTCCGCCACCCGAATTGCCCAAGCGACCACGGGCTGCACGACTTCGTCCGCTCAGCGTTCACCGCAATGCCGTTCTCGAGGCCCTCAAGCCCGAGGAGCGGGTGCTGGCCGAGCAGGCCCTCGACGGTGGCATCGGTGCCGTCCGTCGTGCCGTGAACAAGCAGAACGATCAGCTGGTCAAGGCGGGCAAGCCCAAGATCAATGCCGACGCACTGGTCAACCTGGTGGTGGAGCTTCTTCCGCGGTTACGCGTCGCCGAGTGGCAGGACAGTGTCGATGCCGTGGAGAAGATCATCGACACCGTCGACCTGCGTGATCTGCGGGCCGTGGTTGCCAAATCGAATGACGCAACCTTGATGAAGGACGCGAGTCTCACCGTCAAGCGCGATGCGCTGCGAGAAGCACTCGAGCGTCGGCAGTCCGAGGAGATGCAGCACTGGTCCGACGACCTTCGCGCGGCGGTCGACGTCGGTCGTATCGTCGCAGCCCTCAAGATTTCGGCACAGCCGCCGAAGGCCGGCTCCCGACCGCCCGACGATGTGCGTTCCCGGTTGATTGCGCTCACCGTCGATCAGTTGTCCCCGGAAAGCACACCCGATCGATGGGTGATCTTGCTCGAGGCGTTGGCGTTCGCGCCGATCCACAACGAGGTGGTGCCCGTCGCCGTGCCGACACGTATCACTCCCGAACTCACGGCAACGGTGCAACGTCTGGCCCCTGCGATCCCACGAATCGCCGCACTGTTCGGCGTCACGGTGGATCCCAAGGCAGCAATGCCACGACCACTACGCAACGAGTGGCGTGATCGCAAGGCCAAGCTGGCGGCAAAAAAGGGCAAGCCGACGCCGAAGAAGCCTGCAACCGAAACGGGGTCGGCTGACGCCGCCAGTCCCGTCGACGCCGGTTC
>JAFMFM010000048.1 GCA_017856115.1 Actinomycetota bacterium
GAACCCGCATAGCCAGCTTGGAAGGCTGGAACTCTAGCCATTGAGCTACACCCGCAATGGTCCCACTTAGTTTATTGCTGCGGGCGGGGCATCGGCTGGGTGAACTGCACTCAACCGACCCCACCAAATCCAGCGCTTTTGGGTCGTGCCGCGCGGGGTGCACGTCACGATCGTGAGCAGACGCGACGCTCCGCCAGGAGTCGTGCTTCGCGCGGGCAATGGGGCAGGGTCGAGCACCCACGAATCACGTGGCGTGACGATCTGCTGGGCAATCAGTCGGTAGGTGAACCACGCAGTGGAAGTACGAACGATGACGGCGTCGTTCCTGCGAAGACGCTCGATGAAATAGAAGGGTCGAACCGCCGTTGTGCGGTGTCCCGCAATCGCAAAGTTGCCCCACTCGCCGGGACCAACCGAGCCCGCGATTCGACCAACGCCGCGATTGAGATGGCGATCCTCGGCTCCATCGAACACCGGCATGTTCCACACCTGGGCGCGCAAGCGCGGCACGTACAACGAGCCGATCTTGCCCAGCTTGTGACCACCCTCGAGCGTGCTGGCGGTTGCCCGAGCCCCCGGTGAGACCACGTTTTCGGCACCAGCGATGCCGAGTCCGACGACAAGTGCCGCCCGAACGAGAAACGTGCGGCGCTCGAGCGATTCGGGCACGCGGACTAGAGCTGCAGGCTCTTGATTTCCAGGAACTCTTCGAAGCCGTACTCGCCGTACTCGCGGCCGTTGCCCGACTGCTTGTAGCCACCGAATGGCGCGTTCGGATTGAAGGCTCCGCCGTTGACCTCCACCTGACCGGTGCGCATGCGCTTGGCTACTGCGGTGGCCTTGTCCTTGTCGGCGAGCCACACGCCACCGGCCAGTCCGTAGTCGGTGATGTTTGCGATGCGAACCGCGTCATCGATGTCGTCGTAGGCGATGATGCTGAGCACGGGGCCGAAGATCTCCTCCTTGGCGATGGTCATATCGGTGGTCACCTGGGAGAACACGGTGGGCTTCACGTAGTAGCCCTTCTCGACACCCTCCGGCACACCGACGCCACCAACGAGCAACTTCGCACCCTCGTCGATACCTTTTTGGATGTAGCCGTTTACTCGGTCGCGCTGGGCGGCCGACGCCAGTGGTCCGAGGTTGGTTCCCTCGGCGAACGGATCTCCGACCTTCATCTTCGACGCAGCTGCTGCCGCATGCTGCTCGGCCTCGGCCAGACGCGACTTGGGTACCAGCATGCGTGTTAGCGCCGAGCAGGTTTGACCGCTGTTCAAGAACGCCTTACCCACACCAGACATCACCGCCTTGGCGAAAGTTGCCTCGTCGAGGTCCTCGCCGATGATGTTCGCCGACTTGCCGCCCAACTCGAGCGCAACCCGCTTGATGCTCTCGGCACCAACCTGCATCACGCGCTTGCCGGCGCGAGTGCTGCCGGTGAACGACACCATGTCGATGAGCGAATGCGCCGCGATCGCTTCGCCCACCACCGGGCCAACACCCGTCACCATGTTGAATACGCCGGCCGGTAGCCCGACTTCGTCGATGATCTCGGCGAGCATGAACGCATCGAGCGGTGCCACTTCGCTGGGCTTCAGCACCACGGTGCACCCGGCAGCCATCGCAAACGCGACCTTGGCCGCAATCTGGTGAAGCGGATAGTTCCACGGGGTGATGCAGCCGACCACTCCGATCGGCTCGCGCACTACGAGTGAATTTCCCACTTCCTTGCTGTAGGAGTACTTCTCTGCAATTGCAGCCGCTTGCTTGAACGAGTTGATCGGAAGTCCAACCTGTACGAGTTGACTCAGCATCTTCACCATTCCGGTTTCGCGGGAGATGGCGGTGGCGATCTCGTCCATGCGACCTGCAAGACCATCACCGATTCGGCTCATGTACTTGGCGCGTTCCTGTACGTCCATCGTCGACCACGATTCGAATGCTGCGTGTGCGGCTTTTGCCGCAGCGTCCACGTCGGCTGCGGTTCCCGCGGGAATCGTTGCCATCACCGACTCGTCGGTCGAATCGAACACCTGAATGGTGTCGTTGCTGGAGGATGACACCCACTTGCCGTTGATGAAGAACTTTTGGTAATTGGTCATATCGCCATACTGCCAGTTCTTGCGGAAACTAGTCTCATCGCATGAGGCGGATTTTGGGCATATTCTGTGCTGTCAGCGCGATCGGCGTGGTGGGGTGCACATCGAACGGTGGAGAGACAGACGGTTTGGGCGAGGCCACCTGCGATGTAACAGCCCCGGTGGAGGGACGAGACGTCCGCATCGTTACCACCGTGGCACCGATTACGAGTCTGGTGGCCCAAGTGGTGGGGGATGCAGGTCCGGTGATCGTCGGTCTGGTTCCGGAGGGGACCAATTCGCACACCTTCGAGCCGCCACCGAGTGCCGCCGCGGTGATGGAGGGGGCCGACGTGGTGTTCATGAACGGCTTGGTGCTGGAGGAACCCACCAAGGACCTGGCTCGTTCCAACGCGGGTGCCGATGCCGTGCTGTGCGAACTGGGTACCGCGATCCTGCCGGAAGGCGAGTGGATCTACGACTTCTCATTTCCGAAGGAAGGCGGAAAGCCGAATCCACACTTGTGGACCAACCCACCGATGGCCCGGGCGTACGCCGAGATCGTGCGCGACGTGATGAGCGATCTCGATCCATCGAATGCATCCGTGTACGAGCGCAACTTCGGGTTCCTCGCGGAGCAGATCGATGCGCTGGATACTGCGATGGCGAGTGCCACCGCCACCATTCCCGCCGACGCTCGACTGTTGTTGACGTACCACGATGCGTACGCCTATTTCGCCGTGCACTACGACTGGACGGTGGTCGGGGCGATTCAGCCGTCGTCGTTCGATGAACCGACTCCGAAGGACGTCTCCGATCTCATCGAGCAGATTCGCGAGCGGCGAGTACCGGCAATCTTCGGCAGTGAGGTGTTCCCGTCGCCCGTGCTCGAGCAGATCGGGGCCGAGACCGGCTCTCGATACATCGACGTTCTGCGCGACGACGACCTTCCGGGTGAGTCGGGCGATGCGGATCACTCGTGGCAAGGACTGATGCGATTCAATTTCATCACCATGGTGGAGGCGCTCGGCGGCGACGCAACTACGCTTCGGGAGTTGAAGATGTCGTCTCCAGTCGTCGATAGAGCCGAGTACAGCCGTTGAGTTCCAACGAAATCCTGCGCTGCGACGCACTCACGATTGCCTACGGCTCCAATGTCGCGCTCGAGAACGTGACCATCCACGTTCGACGGGGCGAGTTCGTGGGCATCGTCGGTCCGTCTGGTTCGGGCAAGACCTCGCTGCTGCGAGCACTCACGGGTGCGGTGCGTGCCGCACGGGGAAGCGTCGAACGATCGCGCGGAGTTCGAATCGGATACGTGCCGCAGGTGGAGTCGGTGGATTGGAATTTTCCGATCACCGTCGGCGAGGTATTGGCGATGACTAGAACCAAACGTCGTTGGCCGAGCATCACCGACGAGGAGCGCAACGAAGCAGCAGAGGTGCTCGCCAGTCTTGGTCTAGGTGGACTGGAGAATCGACACATACGCGAATTGAGCGGCGGACAGCAACAGCGCGTGTTCGTTGCACGAGCAATGTTCGCCAAGCCGGATGTCCTGTTGTTGGATGAGCCCACGTCGGGGGTCGACGTCCGCACGCGCCACGAGATCCTCCACCTGCTTCACGACTTGCATGCAAAAGGTTCCACGATCCTCCTCACTACGCACGATCTCAACGGTTTGGCATCCCATCTTCCACGCCTCATATGCATCAATCGCGAAGTGGTTGCCGACGGATCACCACGAGAGACCCTCATCCCCGAGGTGCTGGAGCGCACCTACGGTGCGCCGCTGCACGTGCTGGAGCACGGTGGAATGCCGATCGTGCTCGACCACGATTACGAGCTCTCCGAATCGTTGCGTGACGCGGAACGCGAGCTACGTCAATCACGGCAGGCAAACCCGTGATGCTCTCGCTCGACCTTCTGGCTCCATACGACTTTGCGTTCTTCCAACGGGGGATGATCGCCGCCACCCTGGCCGGCGCTCTCTGCGGAATACTCGGCGTGTTCGTGGTGCTACGAGGTATGAGTTACATCGGCCATGGCCTCTCCCACGCCGTCTTCGGCGGTGCGGCAGCGTCGGCCGTGATGTCGATCAACTTCTTCGTCGGCGCGGGAGTGTGGGGAATCGTTTCGGGCGTGCTCATCGGCCGCATCGCCCGCAAGAAGATCCTCGGGGCGGATGCTGCAATCGGCATCGTTACGACGGCGAGCTTTGCCGGTGGTATCGCATTGTTGAATCGCTACGGGCAGGCGCGAAAGAGCATCGAGGCGGTGCTGTTCGGCAGCGTGCTCGGGGTGTCGTGGGTGGACATCGCTGCGATAACGGCGGTCACGCTGCTGGTACTGGGCGTGGTGCTCGTTGCCTATCGGTCTCTCTTGTACGCCACGTTCGACCCGCAGGTAGCCGTGGTATCGGGCGAGCGTGTTGCATTCATCGAGGTGATGCTCATGGTGATGCTGTCGGTCACCATCCTCGTGACCATGCGCGTGATCGGCACGCTGTTGATCTCGGCGTTGTTGGTGATTCCTGCTGCGACGGCGCGCATGATCACCAATTCCTTCGGACGAATGCTGCTTCTCTCTCCGGTACTTGGTGCGACGAGTTGTCTGGTGGGAATGAACCTGTCGTACCATCTCGACACGAGTGCCGGTGCCACCATCATCCTGGTGTCGGCAGCGGCGTTCACCGCTACGTATCTCCTGGCTGGTCGTCGGGCGCGCGTGCGGGTTGCGTCACTGCATCACATTTGATCGCGGCGAAGCATGCACGCACTCAGTCGGTGCGTAGTACCCACTCGACGCCGTCCTTGGTGTCCCGCACCTCAACGCCCGCAGCCAGCAGTTGATCGCGGACCAGATCCGACAAATCGAAACGTTTCTCGGTTCGTACAACGGAACGTACGGCGAGGAAGCCGCTCACGAAGGGTTCTACGACCGAGCGTGGATCTCGCAAGCCGCCGGTGGCGGCTTCGCCCAGCTTGGAAATCATCGATCGAAGGGCGGCAACCGCCAGATCCCGGTCGGCACTTTGCAACGTGTCCACCGACCAGGCGCGAATGTCCGACTCGAGGGCCAGGATCGCTCCGACTGCGGCATCGGCGTCGCGTCGTGCGATTGCGGAATCGAATGTGGCACGATGACGATCGGTGGCGGAGGCGAGGGAGACCGGGCCCGTGTCGCTGTCCGAAGCGACGACGGACGTCGTGTCGACGCGCGCCGCATTCCGTGGTGGTGTCGGTGTCGCAGCCGAGGTCCCCGTCCAAGACGGCGTGCGCAACCGTTCGAGAGGAATCTGGTCACCCTTTGTGAACTTCTGCTCCTGGGTCTTGTTGCGAAGCGTCACCGTGGAATTGCCCACCACCTCTGCGACGTCGCGATCGAAGTCGAGCACCAGGCCGGTGTGTTCGTCGATGCCGATGACGTACTCGTCGGGCTCGAAGCGTTCCTCCAACATCTGCAGGCGCCGTTCGCCGAGGTAGCAAAAGCGAGTGTCGTGGTGTCCACCCTCGGCGTTGTCGTAGTGGGGTATCACCGTCGCCGCGATTCCAAACTCGCCGAGCACGTCGAGACCCTCCAACCAATACGGGTCGCTTCCGGCCTTGTAGATCTCGTAGACCGGTACCGTGCGACGACCGAGCGTCAAGGCGGCCGCAGAGGCGAACGTAACGACACCGCCGGTGTGGAGTTTGCGAATCAACAACGAGCGCAGGGGTGTGTTGCTCCATTGCCGCAACGAATAGGTGGGGGAGCCGGGACCAGCAAACACGTAGTTGGCCTCGTCAACCATTCGTAGACCTCTCTCGATCGTCACCGCATCAGGTGAGATGCCGCGGTCGTCGGGCTGCATGCGGGTGAGTCCGGCGACGAGGAGCTCGACATTCGCGCTCGTTGCGAAGTACTCGACGGCCCGTTCCGCGAGTTCCGGGGCGTTCTCCTGGAATCCGTACGGAGTATCGAGCACCACCGCACGCACGGGTGATGGCAGCAGAGAGGTGAGTCGGCGGTGCGTCGACACCATGGTGGGGGCGGTTTCGCCCGAGCCCATGATGGTGAGGATGCGTGGAAGAGTCATGAGAAGAACCCGTTCATGATGTGTTCGTGCAGTACGGCCGCCCATCGGGCCGGGTATTGGGCGTGGAGGTCGTGGTGGGCCGGTGAGAACCACTCCACCCGCACCCGTTCATTCTGTCGCATCGCACGTTGATAATCGTCACGTTTGTGTCGCGACCACTCGTCACCGGAGTCGGCCGGCGTGAACAGCACCGGGCAACGAATGGCGGCAACAATCTCGTGGGGTGTGTGCTCCCACAGTCCGCGCAACACCTTCAGGTGACGATCGAAGGTGAGCCACGGGCTCATGGTGCCGTCGTCATGGCGTTGCATGTTGCCAAGTGCACCGGTGATTGCCGACTCGGGCCAGCCGGAATAGCTACGTCGAAGCATGCGCTCGAAGGCCGCGCCATCCACTCCGGCCAAGCGTGGGGGTTGGAGTACTTCGACGCACTCATCCCACGAGCCAAAACGTTCGGAAAGCGAAATGAGGCCACCATCCACCGCGCAAATTCCGCGAACCAGGTCGGGATGTCGGTGGGCCAAATCGACAACCACGTTGCCACCCCACGATTGTCCTGCCACCACCGGTCGTTCGAGGTGTAATACCTCGAGCAAGGTTGCAAGATCGTCCACCACCGTCGACATGTCGTAACCGTCGTCGGGCTTGGTACTGCGACCATGCCCTCGTTGATCGATGGCAATCACGTGGTAACCGAGTGCGACGAGCTCGGCTGCGGCACCCTGCCAGAGAAGCGAGTTGGACGCCAAGCCGTGTACCAACACGACGGATGGCCGCTGGTTTGGTGACGCCCATTCACGAACAGCCATGTGGATGTCGCCCACCGGAACGAGTCGATGCGTCATGATGCCGGTGTCACCATACCCGTGGCAATAGCGTGGGGGCATGTCCAACGACATTCTGGACGTCGACCTCCTCGCATTCGAACGCGGCAACGCGTCGGAACGCAAGGCCGTGGTCGACGGTGTGATGCGCAGTTTGGCGACCGGCTTCGTGTACACCAGTCACGACCTGTCGGAGGACATGCTCGATACCACCTATTCGATGTTGTTCGAGTTCTTCAACAAACCGTTGGACGAGAAGCGTCGCTACATCGCGGCCGGTGCAAACGGTCAAACCGGGTACACCGATGTGTTGGTGGAAACCGCGGAAGTGAGCGACAAGCCCGACTGGAAAGAGATGCTCAACTGGGGCAAACAGTTGGAGCCCGGCCATCCGATGCGTCGGAAGTTTCCTCAGGCATACCCCGATCAAGTCCTTCCCGAGGCTTCCGTGCCGGGGATCAGTAAGGTGCTTTACGCGTTCCACGACGCGATGATCGATCTTCAGACACGTTTCCTTCGAATCATTGCCGTGGGGCTCGGCTGTAAGGACACGTTCTTCGACGAGATGGTCGACAACGGATGTGCACTCAACCGTGCCATTCGATACCCGAGCATGAAGCAGGTGCCGGACGAGGGCCATGTGTGGGCAGCCGAACACGGTGACATCAACTTGATCACGGCGCTGCCGCGCGCCACCGCCAAGGGCCTTCAGGTGAAGCACGCTGGCAAGTGGATCGATGCCGTACCTCCCGCAGGTCACGTCATCTTGAACACTGGCATCATGCTGGAGCGCCTCACCAACGGCGTCATCCCGATCGGCTGGCATCGTGTCGTGGCCGATCCGGATTTCGAGGGCGAGCGCTACAGCATCGTTCAGTTCTGTCACCCGCGTCCCTCGACGTTGTTGGCACCATTGCCTACGTGCGTAACGAAGGAGAATCCGCTGCGCTATCCCACCGTCACGGCAGGGGATGCATTGGATGAGGTGATCTACCGCATCAACCTGGTTGAAGGTGCGCGTCGAGTCACGAGCTGAACGCTCTTAGTCTTGAAACCGTGAACATCGGCGTCCTCACCGGGGGAGGAGATTGTCCCGGGCTCAACGCCGTCATCCGCGCAATCGTGCGCAAGGCCCACGGCGTGGGTGGACATCGTGTGCTTGGTTTCTACGACGCCTGGGATGGCGTGCTGGAGAAGCGATACGACGAACTCGACATCAGCAAAGTGCGCGGAATTCTTCCGAAGGGTGGAACCATCCTCGGTACGCGACGAGGAAGTCCTTTTGATCATCCCGACGGCGTGGATCGCACCAAGCAGGTGTTCAGCGAATTGGGGCTCGATGCCCTCGTCGTGATCGGCGGCAACGGCTCGTTGACGGTTGCGTCGATGCTGGCGGACGATCACGGGTTGCCGATCGTCGGGGTTCCGAAGACCATCGATAACGACGTGGTCGGCACCGATGCAACCTTCGGATTCCAAACTGCGGTGCAGATCGCCACGGACGCAATCGATCGCCTGCACACCACGGCCGAGAGCCACGACCGCGTGATGGTGATCGAGGTGATGGGCCGCGATGCCGGCTGGATCGCACTACAGGCTGGCCTTGCGGGCGGTGCCACGGCCATTCTCGTGCCCGAAGTGCCCTTCGACATCCAGGACGTGGCGTCGATCGTGTCGAAGCGTCACGATCGTGGTCGGTATGCCTCACTCGTAGTGGTGGCCGAGGGTGCCAAGCCAAAGCAGGGCACGCTCGACACTCCCGAGCCGGAACTTGACAAATATGGCCGCGAATTGCACGGCAGCATCAGCCAGGTGATTGCCCCTGCGCTCTCCAAACTCACGGGCTACGAATCGCGGGTGGTGCAACTCGGCCATGTGCAACGCGGCGGTACACCGACCGCGTACGACCGGGTTCTATCCTCGCGCTTCGGCTTGGCGGCCGTCGACGCCGTCTACGCCAAGGCATTCGGGCAGATGGTGGTGCTCAACTGTGGTCGCATCGAACGAGTATCGATGCAAATGACACGGGGCCAAACGCGAACGATCGACCTCGACCTCTTCAACGACGTGGCCGCCGCCTTCTTCGGCTGA
>JAFMFM010000049.1 GCA_017856115.1 Actinomycetota bacterium
CCCACTGCTGCCTCCCGTAGGAGTCTGGGCCGTGTCTCAGTCCCAGTGTGGCTGACCATCCTCTCAGACCAGCTACCCGTCGTTGCCTTGGTGGGCCGTTACCCCTCCAACTAGCTGATAGGTCCGCGAGACGCTCCCAAACCGGAATCCCTTTCGTCAGATGTCCATGCGGACTTCCGACGTTATTTGGTATTAGCAATCCTTTCGGACTGTTATCCCAAAGTCTGGGGTACGTTTCTCACGTGTTCCTCACCCGTTCGCCACTAGATCTTCCTGTGTATTGCTACACATTGGATCTCGTTCGACTTGCATGTGTTAAGCACGCCGCCAGCGTTCGTCCTGAGCCAGGATCAAACTCTCCGTCAAGAATTTCTCGCGTTACTCACACGACGATTGCTCGTCGAGCGCTGTAGGCGAGTTGTAATTCTTCGAAGGGCTCATGCCGACTTTTCAGATTTGCATCTGTCCGCATCGACATGTCCTGACCGATCAGATGCTCATCTGATCTGGTTATTACTTATGTCGATGTCACTGCTGAGGTGACATCGACGAATTGACAGACAGTATCCGTCGACACGAGGTCGCCGTTACTGCCCGCACTGGCGTTCAGTCTTCTCTTCCGTTTTCAAGGAGCTTCCAGGGCGGACACGTGCACTCGGCAGAGGTCTCCGCTCTTTTCCGCCTTCGGACCCGACGTGGTCGTGGTCCTGAAACGCGGACTCGTCACACTAGCGGATGGTTGGTGGACCCCCAACCTCGCAGGTGACCCAATCGGATCGGGGCCGCCCCATGAGGGCTACCGGGCCGTACCTAGCGAGCGAAATCCACCAAGTGGTAGGTGGTTTTTCCCTTGCGCACCAAGAGCCAGCGGTCGAATAACAGCGGTATTCCTGCTAAATCGGCGTCCCCGGTGAGCACCACGCCGTTGGCCCGCACGCTCTTTTGGGTCAACAACCGACGAGCCTCGCTCTTGCTGGAGGCAATGCCGGGCAGCGCGGCGAGTACGCCGGCTGGGTCTGCAAGCACCGCCGTACCCATTTTGGTGGCGGGTACTTCAGCTGCAATGAACGCCATGGTGGCCGAAGAGGCCGACATCGGGTCCCCGCCGAACAAAATGGCGGCAGCGTCGCTTGCGGCTTTGGCCGCTTCGGGTCCGTGCACCAACGAGGTGAGTTCGTCGGCCAGCGTGCGCTGCGCGACTCGTGCCGACGGATTGGCATGCTGCTCGTCGAGTGTCGCGGCGATCTCATCCAGCGATTTCAAGGAGAATTGTGGGAGATACCTATCGATGTCATCGTCGGCCAATTGCATCCAGAACTGGCGGAACTGATAGGGCGACGTTTTCTTGGCATCGAGCCACACTGCCCCGTCGGCGGTCTTGCCGAACTTGGTTCCATCGCTCTTGGTGAGTAGCGGCCACGTGAGACCGTACGCACTACGGCCCAGCCGTTTGCGAATGAGGTCGATTCCGGCGGTGATGTTGCCCCACTGGTCGCTCCCTCCCATCTGCATTTCGCAGTCGTGGAACTCGCACAGGTGACGAAAGTCGTTCGCCTGCAGCAACATGTAACTGAATTCGGTGTAAGACAACCCGTTCTCGTCGCTCAAACGCGACTTCACGCTGTCCTTGGCCATCATCTGATTGACGGTGATGTGCTTTCCGACGTCGCGAAGGAAATCGAGCACCGGAACATCACGGGTCCAGTCGGCGTTGTCGACCAGCGTCGCGGAGTGTTCCCCGGCATCGAAATCGAGCAACCGTTCCAGTTGCGTTTTTATGTTTGCAACGTTGGCAGCGAGCGTGTCGGCGTCTAGGAGATTGCGTTCCTCGCTGCGACCCGACGGGTCACCAACCATGCCCGTAGCGCCACCTGCCAACACGATCGGGCGATGGCCGAGCATCTGAAAACGACGGAGACAGATTTGCCCGAGCAGGTTTCCGGCATGCAACGAATCCGACGTCGGGTCGAATCCGACGTATGCCGCCATCTGCGCGCTGGTGCTGCGCTCCGACAGTCTCTGGCGGTCGGTGGAGTCATGGATGAGCCCACGAGAAGCAAATTCGGCAACGACATCGCCGAATTTCGCCATGGGTACAGAGTAGAGCGCGCCCAGTGGCACCGTTGCTTTTACGCCGAGAGTGTCTCGTCGTCCGCAAAGGCCGCGCGCACCCAGCCCGGCACGGGCACCACATCGGGTGCTCCAGGCGTGGTGGATACGTACACGATGGTGGCCTCGAACGATGACTCGCCAGCCACATGACCGCGGATCGTTACATCGAACGACGAGTTTCCCCAGCGCGTTACTGAGCATTCCAGCGATGCCACATCTCCGAGGCGCAACGGGCGATGCCACACGACTTTGACGCTCTTCAACATGCAGTCGAACTCGTGCATTCGCTCACCCAAACGAGCCAAAAACCAGCACATGGCGGCATCGTCGCAATACGCCAAATAATGGGCATTGAATACCACCTTCTGCATGTCGCAGTCGCCGTAGCGAACGCGGATGTCGTGGCGATACATGCCTCAACACTAGGTGTTGGCTGCCGTCCGCAACGCGTGCTGCAGTTTTGGAATATTCACCACCGCGATGACGAATGTGATCACACTCATCGGTGTACGACCCCGGAAGCAACTCGAACGACAACAACCCAAAGGATGGCGCGACATGATTGAGTGCTTCGGTGGGCGACTGCTGCGGAGGAGGAACGAACGTTGCGGGAGTTGTTATGGCGGAACCGTAGGCCCGCGATGCGAGCTGTCAAGCACCCTCGTCGGTGCGATTCAGTTGGCGGGTTGGCTGGCCTTGTGCACCAATCGTGCAACGTTCATCACGGCATCGGCGTGCACACGCGCTTGTTCCGACGACAAGGTCGGACCGAGTTCCACCACGAACGCCATGGCATCCGGCGTTGAGGACCGCTGCCATGTGGCTGCAACACCGGTGTACCTTCCGCCGGTGATTCGCACGAGGGGAAGCCTCGTCAGCCGTGCGTAGCGAGCACGCACTCGACCTTCGGGTCCGCTTCCGGGCGAAATCATGTTGAGGTCCTGGTGGTACCAGATACCCAGCGCGGGGCGAATCTCGCGCACGAACCTGACCATCGCCTTGGTTTCGGGCTCGGACGCTGGACGCAAACCCGCGTACTGCCAGTAACCAGGAGAGCCCTGTCGCGCCCATGCCTTTGGAAAGTTGCGGTTGAGGTCTACTTTGTTGGCATTGCCGCGCGTCTGGGAAGCCGTTCCGTCCGGATTCATGGTCGGCACCACCCACAGCTCGACTCCCTTGGGCGGTGTCATCGCCATAAGTCGATCGGTGATGAGAAGTCCCGCATCCTCGTCACCGTGGATCACCCCGACCACCAGCACGGGAGTGCCGCCAGGTGTCCCGAGACGAAACGCTTCGATGTCACGTCCCTCCACCGACACCCCAATGACGCGCCGGGTGACTTCGAGCCTGTCGACCGACTCGGCCGTAGCGAGGGCTTCGCCGAACGACGAGAGCGCGCCGAAGAGCACCACACCCACCAGGAGAACGTGGTGACTGCGCCGGCGACGAAACACTGAGCGAAGGTTACGCCACGCGACGCCGTGGTCTAGGGCAGACGTGATTGCAGCGCAGCGATTGCTCGGTGCAACTCGTCGCGTTGCACGACAGCTGCCTGTGGTCCAGCAGCACCGTGACTGGAGCGACGCTGCACGGCCACGCCACGATCAAACAACGCTGCGGCCTGCGGGCCAAGCTCGCTGTCGGCTCCAACAAGTTCCACCAGTGGCACTCCAGTGCTCAGTGAGCGCGACACCAACTCTCCCACCTTTGCATGAGCCTGACGAAACGGCATGCCACGTGCAACCAACCACTCGGCAACGTCGGTGGCGACCGCCGTCGGGGCATCGGCTGCGCGTTGCATTGCATCGGTGTGGAAGGTGGCCGCAGCAATCATGTCGGCAACCGCCTCCAGCCCTCGGTTCACCTGATCGAGCGAGTCGAACAATGGTTCCTTGTCCTCCTGGAGATCGCGGTTGTAGGCCAACGGCAAACCCTTCAGCGTGGCGAGCAAGCCCGTAAGGTTGCCGATCACCCGGCCGGCCTTGCCGCGAGCAAGCTCGGCAATGTCGGCATTCTTTTTCTGCGGAAGCATCGACGAACCCGTTGCGTGCTCGTCGCTGAGCGTGGCAAAGCCGAACTCCTCGGTGGTCCACAACACCCACTCCTCGCCCATACGCGACAGGTGCAGGGCAATCATGGTGAGCACGAACGTGGCTTCGGCGACGAAATCGCGGTCGCTCACGGCGTCGAGCGAGTTGGCAAACACAGCACCGAAACCCAACCGTTGCTGGGTGTCGCGTGCGTTGACGGCGAGTGAGGTTCCTGCGAGCGCTCCGGCGCCGAGCGGCGACACGTCGAGCCGGGCAATGGCATCGATGACGCGTTCTGCATCACGGGTGAAGGCCCATGCATGGGCCCGTAGATGGTGCGACAGCAGGACGGGTTGGGCCCGTTGCAAGTGCGTATAACCCGGCAAATACGCATCGCCGACCTCGTCGGCGCGACGATCGAGCACGTCGATGAGCGACAGCACGCGACGTGCGGTGGCTGCCAGTTCGCGCTTGACGAACAGTCGCAACGCCGTTGCGACCTGGTCGTTGCGACTACGGCCCGTGTGTAACTTTGCGCCGGCCGCACCGGCGATCTCGGTGACTCGTCGCTCGATGGCAGTGTGGATGTCCTCGTCGCTCTCCACGAGAGTGAACGTTCCGCTCTCGAACTCGGATTCAACCCGTCGAAGCGCTGCAACGATGGCATCACTGTCAGCCTGCGGAAGGACACCGGAGGATCCGAGCATTTGTGCGTGGGCAACGGAGCCCGCAATGTCATCGCGCCAGAGTCGAACGTCGAAGCCGATGCTCGATGTGTACGCCATCAGCGAGTCGGCCGGCGGCTTGCTGAATCGACCGTGCCACAAGTGTTTGTCGTTCATCGGGACACCTTCGACAAGCCGGCGAGCCCCCGAATGTCGCTCGCCAGCCGCTTGGCGCCGTACTTGGCATCGACGACGCACAACAGTGTGTCGTCACCCGCAACGGTGCCGATGATGCCCTTGATGCGCGACCTGTCGAGGGCCGACGCCACCACGTGCGCACACCCCGGAGGCGTACGCACCACGACCATCGGCTCGTTGAAGTCCACCTCAGCAACCCATTCGGAGAGCACTCGTCGCAACTGGTCCTGAGGCGCAATCCGATCCGGCGCGAAGTCTGGAATGGCATAGGCGGTCTGACCCTTGCGAACACGCACCTTCACGGCGCCCAGATCCTCGAGGTCGCGCGACACCGTTGCCTGCGTGGCCTCGATCCCCTCCTTGCCGAGGAGATCGAGCAACATGGGCTGACTCGTCACGGAGTTCTCCGAAATGATGCGAGCGATCGTCTGCTGGCGTTGCACTTTGCTGGTCATTTGGTATCACCCTTCGTGATGTCGTTTTCCTCGCACAGGAACGCCAGAACTCCTCGGGCGGCATGCATCCGATTGTGCGCCTGGCGCACCACGCGGCTGGCCGGTCCGTCGATGACGTCTGCGGCCACCTCCACCCCACGGTGGGCTGGCAAACAGTGCATGAAGATGGCGTTCTGATCCGCGGCCGCCATCACATTCTCATCCACTTGGAATGCGGCGAAGTCGCGCAGACGGCGCTCGGTATCGGCCTCCTGCCCCATGCTGACGAACACGTCCGTGTGCACTGCATGGGCCCCCTCGGCTGCTGCTTCTGCCGAGTCGAGCTGTTCTACGCTCGCCGCCCCGAGCGATGCAATTCGACTCAACTCCTCACCGTCAGCCCCGTAACCGTCGGGGCACCCCAGTCGAAGGTGCATGCCTTCGAGTGCGCACGCCTCGGCGAGCGAGCGGGCGACGTTGTTGTAGTCACCGATCCAGGTCACGGTTAATCCACTCAACGAGCCGAGTTCCTCGCGCATCGTGAGCACGTCGGCCACGCTTTGCAGCGGATGCGACTTGTCGCTCAGCATGTTGATGATCGGTACCTCATCGAGCGACGCCATTCGCTCGAGCACGCCGTG
Source organism: Actinomycetota bacterium (assembly GCA_017856115.1). Classification (GTDB taxonomy): domain Bacteria; phylum Actinomycetota; class Acidimicrobiia; order Acidimicrobiales; family Ilumatobacteraceae; genus F1-60-MAGs027. Next base: position 6,081 of record JAFMFM010000049.1, read on the forward strand.
ATCGATGACTCGAGCCGCGATCATCGCGTGGTATCCGGCCATGATTCTGGTGATGTCCTCCACCGACTCACGCACGTCGAACCCCACCTCTTCTCCGCGCGTGAAGATCGGGTGCCCACCCAGTTGCACCACCGCCATCTCCATCGACTGGCGGGTGCGATTCGATGGTTTTTCAAAGATCAGTGCCACCCCGTAGTCGGCGAGCGGCCATCCGAGTGCTTCCTGACGCTGGGTCGCCAACTCCAGCACGCGACCCAGTTCCTTTCGACTGAGGTCTGCGGTATCGAGAAAGTGCCTCACACCAGTACCTCCCCCATGATCTGCATCGCTTCTGCGATCTCGTCGTGCGACACGGTGATCGGCGGCGCCAGACGCAGCGCCGTCGCGGTGACGGCGTTGGTTACCAAACCACGCTCCAGCAGTGCCGATTGTTTCTCCTTGGCATCGACACCTTCGCCGAGCTCCACCCCCAACAACAGTCCACGACCACGTACCGACTTGACCGCGGAAATTCGCTGCAGGCGCGCGGTGATTAGCTCACCTTTCTCGCGGGCCAAGCGGGGTGCGTCGATTCGACGCATGATGTCGATGACCGAACAGACTGCGGCGGTAGCCAGCGCGGTGCCGCTGTAGGTGCTGCCGTGATCACCGGGCACGAACACCTTGGCGATGTCGCGTGGCGCCCACAATGCCCCGACGGGCATCCCGTTGCCCATCGCCTTGGCCATCATCACCGCGTCCGGACGTATCCCTGCGTGCTGAAACGCGAACCAGTCGCCGGTACGCGCAAAACCCGTCTGCACCTCGTCGATCAGCATCAACGCGCCACGCTCGGTGCATAGCGTGCGCACCTGTTGCAGCCATTCATTGCTCGCGGGAATCACGCCACCCTCCCCTTGAACGCACTCGATCAGCACTGCTGCCACGCTTCCATCGACGGCGGCGTCGAGCGCCGCAATGTCGCCGAACGGCACGTGCACGAAACCTTCCGGCATCGGCTGGAACGGCTCGTGCTTAGCCGGCTGACCGGTGGCAGCCAGTGCCGCCAGGGTTCGGCCATGAAAACTGCCGAGCATGCTCACCACCTTGAACCGACCACGCCCACCGAACTTTCGTGCCAACTTGATGCCGGCCTCGTTGGCCTCCGCACCCGAGTTACAGAAGAACACCTGGCCACCGCCACCAAGCAACTCATCCACGAGCATCGCTGCGCGCGTTGCAACGGGATTGGTGAAGAAATTGCTGACGTGCAGCAACGTGTGCGCTTGTTCGGCAATGGCATCGGCAACCTCGGGGTGCGAATGTCCAAGTGAGGTAACCGAGATTCCCGACAGGAAGTCGAGATACCGCTTGCCGTCGAGATCCCACAGTTGCGTCCCCTCACCTCGCACGAACATGACCTGCGGAGCACCGAACACCGGCATGAACGGACAATGTGGATTCGTCGATTGCCCGACCATTTCGGTCAACCTCGGCGAAGAGGCAAACGTGTGTGCCGATCCCGACTCGGTCATGACTTTCCTCCCACCGAATCGGAGACGAACATGGTGCCCACACCGGCATCGGTGAGCAACTCGAGCAGTGTCACGTGCGCCATGCGGCCGTCCAAAATGTGTGCGGCGCCCACTCCGCCACGCACCGCATCCAGGCAGCTCTCCACCTTCGGAATCATGCCTCCCGAAATCACTCTGGACTCCCGCAACTCGGCAACTTCACCCGGGGTGAGGGTGGAGATGAGCGAGTCGGCATCGTTCGGATTCCGCATCACCCCGGCGATGTCGGTGAGAAAGAGAATCTTGGTGGCCTTGAGCGCCACCGCGAGCGCACTGGCGGCCGTGTCGGCGTTGATGTTGTAGCTCTGTCCCTTGTCGTCCGTGCCGAGCGTTGCCACCACCGGAACCACCCCGTCGTCGAGCAACCCCTGGACTGCGGCGGGATTCACATTGACGACATCACCGACGAACCCCAGCGCGGGATCGCGTTGAACGCAGTGGAACAAACCCATGTCCTGTCCGCTCACCCCGGCTGCGTCGGCACCGGCCGTATTGATCATCGACACGAGCATGGGGTTCACCGTGCCCAACAGCACCATGCTGACGATCTCCATGGTTTCTGCATCGGTCACACGTAGTCCGTTGTGAAAGGTGGCCTGCTTTCCCAATCGATCCATGAGCGCGGAAATCTGCGGCCCGCCACCGTGCACCACCACGGGTTTGATACCAACGGCATGGAGCAACGCAATGTCGCGTGCGAACACCTCCATGGCGTCGTCGCCCGACCCGGCCAAGGCGTTTCCCCCGTACTTCACCACTACAACATGGCCCGCGAAACGTTGCAGGTGCGGCAATGCTTCACTCAATACCGCCGCTCGCGTGCTGGCCGCGATCTTCACGTCCGTCCGCCTGACTCAATCATGGATACATGCCAACTGCCGACAATCCGGCCGTCTCGGAGATTCCCAATGCAACGTTCGCCGCCTGGATTGCCCCACCTGATGCGCCCTTGGTGAGGTTGTCGATGGCACATATGACCATCACTGTGTTCGTGCGTTCGTCATATCGTGCGGTGATGTGCGCGCTGTTCGATCCGAGTGTGGCCTTGGTCGAAGGAGAGGTTGGTCGCACGACCACGAACGGCTCTTTGGCATACGCCTTGGCCAAGGCGGCAAGCAACGATTGCGTCGTCGGCGTCGATCCCGTGGGCTTGGCGTAGCACGTTGCAAGGATGCCACGATTCATCGGGGCCA
>JAFMFM010000050.1 GCA_017856115.1 Actinomycetota bacterium
GGTCGTGGAACAGTATCGATTGGTGTTGCCCCGGCAGCCACCATCGCTGCCAGCGCTTCAGCACAGTCAGCCACGCGATAGCCCACATGGTGCAGACCTTCACCACGTTTGTCGAGTGCCTTGGCCACGGGCGAATCTGGTCGTGTTGGCGTCAGCAACTGGATGTAGCTGTCGGCCACCTTCATGAGTATTTCTTCAACACCATCGCGCTCTACCACTTCGCGATGGTCGATGGTGGCGCCGAACGCCCGTTGGTAGTAGTCGACTGCTGCAGTGAGGTCACGCACGGCAATGGCGACGTGGTCGATCTCGGTAAGAATCATCGTCGAAACCTCCGTAGTCGAGCTTCGCCAACCTTGGCGCGCAATTCGTGGTCAGTCACTCCCTCTCCTTCGTTCTCCGCCAAACACAGCACGCCGATTTTGCCTTCGTGCATGTTGCGATGCACTTGATACGCCGCTTCGCCCGTATGCGACAAGGGAAACGTTTGGGAAATGACGGGATCGATCATTCCCTTGGCAATCAAACGATTGGCTTCGTACGCCTCGCGATAATTTGCGAAGTGTGAACCCACCAAGCGCTTGAGTCGCATCCAGAAGAAGCGGTTGTCGAACTCCAACATGAACCCACTGGTGGCGGCACACGTCACCACGGTGCCGCCCTTTTTGACCACGTACATCGACGCGCCGAACGTGCTGCGTCCTGGATGCTCGAAGACAATGTCGGGGTCTTCGCCGACGAGAGCACGAATGTCACCACCGAACCGTCGCCATTCACTTTCGTTGTGCGTATTGTCATCGTTCCAGAACTTGTAGTTGCCCTTGGATCGGTCGATAACCGCCTCACAACCCATTTCCCGAAGAATGCGTTCCTTGTCCGGCGAACTCACCACACCAACGGGGATGCCGCCACCGTTCAACACGTACTGCACGGCGTAGGCACCGATACCTCCTGTTGCACCCCAAATGAGCACCACGTCACCCTGCTTCATACGTGCACCGTTCTGCGATACCAACATGCGATAGCTGGTGCTGTTACACAATGCGTTGACCGCTGCTTCTTCCCACGACAAATGCGCCGGTTTGGGCATCAACTGATTCGCTTTCACCACGGTGAGGTCTGCCAAGCCACCAAAGTTGGTCTCGTACCCCCAGATGCGCTGGTTGGCGCCCAACATGGAGTCGTCGTGGGCCGATGGGTCTTGATCATCCACATGGTTGCAATGAATGGTCACTCGGTCTCCGGGCTTCCAGTTACGAACCGCGGTGCCAACCCTCAACACCACACCAGAACCGTCACTTCCCAGGATGTGGAACGGCAAATCGTGTCGCTTGGCCCAAGCGCTCTCACGCGCCAAACGACTCAGTGCACCGAACGTGCTGATCGGCTCGAAGATGGCGCTCCACACCGTATTGAAGTTGATGCTGCTTGCCATTACCGCCACGAGCGCTTCGTCGGGTGCCAACTCGGGCACCGGCACCTCACGCAACTTGATGCTCTTACGCGGATCCTTGTCACGAGACGCCACTCCAGCGAACATCTGCTCGTCCTGCTTCTCGATGACTGCCGCTCGATAGACACTCGGGATCGGTATGGCGGCGAGCTGCTCGCCCGTTGCCCCGCTGTTTATGGCGTCACGAATGGAATCCACGGGTAGAAACTACCGACTCGATACCTGCCGCTGGCACGCCGAGCGTTACTCTGTGGTGCAAGGGGGCATCATGCCAGGTTCGTACATCGTCGCAGGAGCCCGCACGCCAATCGGCAAAATGAGCGGTGCATTGGCCGATTTTTCAGCAGCCGACCTCGGGGGCTTGGCAATCACCGAAGCCCTGAAACGTGCCGGAGTTCAACCGGCCGAGGTTGACCATGTAATCGTTGGACAGGTGTTGATGGCTGGCCAAGGACAAGTTCCTTCCCGGCAGGCCGCTGTCAAAGCCGGTATCCCGATGAACGTCCCGAGCGTGAACATCAACAAGGTATGCCTGTCAGGCCTCAATGCCATTTATCTGGCCGACCAAATGGTGTCGAGTGGTGAGGCCGACATCGTGGTGGCTGCCGGAATGGAGTCGATGACCAATGCGCCATACCTTGCCGCCGGGGCCCGGAGTGGCTTTCGCTATGGCAACACCGAGTTGGCTGACGCCATCATCAAGGACGGTCTGTGGTGTGCATTCGATGCATGTCTCATGGGTTTGGGAACCGAACGCTACGCAGCAGGAAACATTTCTCGCGACGAGCAGGATGCCGCAGCGCTGCAAAGCCACGCTCGGGCTGCCGCTGCAATCGCGGCAGGACGATTCACGGACGAGATAATTCCAGTGAGCGTTCCGCAGCGAAAAGGTGACCCGATCGTCGTGCGAGACGATGAAGGTGTCCGTGCCGCGACCACGATGGAGTCCCTCGGCGCCTTACGCCCAGCATTCGACAAAAATGGAACCGTTACCGCCGGTAACGCCAGCCAAATCAGCGACGGTGCCTCGGCAGTGGTGGTGATGTCCAGGCGGGCAGCTGAGAAGCGTGGGGTCACCCCACTTGGTGAGTTCGTTTCGTACGGCATGGTGGCCGGCCCGGATTCGGCCTCACTTCTTCACCAGCCCAGCCGTGCGATTCAGCAGGCACTCACTCGCGCCACGATGTCGATCGGCGACCTCTCACTGTTGGAAATCAACGAAGCGTTTGCAGCAGTGGGCATTGCGTCGATGCGAGAACTCGGAGTGAGCGACACGATCGTGAACGTGAACGGAGGGGCGATCGCGCTTGGTCACCCCATCGGCATGAGTGGTAACCGTTTGGCGCTCACATTGCTGCACGAACTCAAGCGGCGCGGTGGCGGTGTTGGTGCTGCCGCACTCTGCGGTGGTGGTGGGCAAGGCGACGCACTGATCGTGCGTACCGTCAGCTAACTATTCACCCACTTCGCGCCGACCCATGAGCGCACGACCGAGTGTTACCTCATCGGCGTACTCCAAGTCACCACCAACGGGGAGTCCCATTGCGAGTTGAGTCACTTTCACGCCAAGCGGTTTGAGGAGTCGTGCCAAATACATTGCGGTGACATCACCCTCGGTATTGGGATTCAGGCACAAGATGACTTCCTGTACCCCCTCGGGTTCCAATCGCAGGAGGAGCTCGCGAACCTTCAAATGTTCGGGGCCGGTGCCTTCCAGTGGATTGATGGCCCCCAACAACACGTGGTAGCGCCCGCGGAACTGGCCGGTTTTCTCCAACGCCACGACGTCTCGTGACTCCTCCACCACGCACAACACGCTGGTGTCACGGCGCTCGTCGGTGCACAAATGGCAATACGTTGTCTCGGAGAAATTGAAGCAACGATCACAAAACCGGACCGAGCCGCGGGCTTCCTGAATGGCGTTCGTCAGTTTCTTTACCTCTTCGACATCGCTCTTCAACAAGTGAAATGCAATTCGCTGCGCCGATTTCGGGCCCACCCCGGGAAGCCGCGCGAGGGAATCGATCATCGCCTGCATCGAGCGCGAATATGCAGAAGCCACCTCGTTGGCTCAGTTCTGCGAGGTATCAACGATGCGCGCACCAGGAAATTGTTTGGCGATTTGATCCACCACCGATTCCACTGGCTGATCATCGTCGTCCTTGGTGGTGTTGTCAGCGACGACGGCGTGATCCGCATGTTCGGTGGATTCCTTCGTGGATGTCGCTCGACGAGCAGTACCAGAGGTGTTGTGGGTTGACGCCGTGCGTGAAGCCTGCACGCGAATGTCGAGTGTGATCGGGCGACCAGCAGCAGTGCTGAGTGCTGTATGCACCTGATCTTTCAGTTCTAGACACTTTTTCTTGTGCATGTCGCTGGGGGCTGACACGACCAGGGTGTCACCCTCCACTCCAATGACCTCAACGGCGGAATACAACGCCCGTTGCGTTGCCTTGAGTGTGCGAACCACGCCGGGCCACGCCGCAACAAGATCGCCGGTTGGTGAAACGGTGGCTGTGGAATCGGCTACAGCCGCTGCCTTCGTCGGTGCAGTCGCGGCTGTAGCGACTCGTGCGGAGGGTGCTGCAGGCCGCGATGTGGACGTGCCAGTTAACTTTGGCCGAGGAATCGGCCCCGTCACATCACGCGGTCGGACTCCGCCGGATTCCAACCGTTCGAGGCGTGCCAGCAGTGACGACGTATCGTTTGCCACCACGTTGCTGGCCAGACGCACCAGCGTTACTTCCAGCACCAACCTCGGGTCTGGTGCACGACGAATATCGACCAATGCCTCACCCAACACCTCGATTGCACGCACCACCGATGCGACTCCATATCGTGCAGTCATATCGGCAGCCACGCGAGCGTGATCCTCGGCCAGTTGTACCAACTGCGGCGCCATCGACGACAAGAACATCTCGCGCAAGAACCGCACGAGTTGCTCGGTGAACGCCTTGGGGTCGTGACCGTGCTGCATTGCTGTGCCCACTTGCGTGAGTGCGGCGGCTGCATCGTGTGTGATCAGTGACTCGATGACATCCTCGGGCCGTACGAATGTGTCGGCTTCTCCACCACCGGCGGCAATGAGTTCGAGTGCCGACAGCGTGTCGCGTGCCGAACCTCCGCCCTGCTCGACGGCTTGTCGAATTGCTTCCGGGGTGACGTCCAACTTGGCGTCCTGCACCACGAAGCGAACGTGTTCCTCGAGCTCCTTGGCGGGCAGTAATCGAAACTGCAAGTGCTGGGTGCGACTGCGAATGGTTTCGCTCACCTTTTGTGGATCGGTGGTGGCCAGCACGAACACCACGTGCGGTGGTGGCTCTTCGAGGGTCTTCAGCAGGGCGGCCTCGGCTCCGGCGCTCAACATATGCACCTCGTCGAGGATGAACACCCGATGTCGGCCCGGGTTGCCCATGGCGGCACGTTCGATGAGCTCGCGAATATTGTCGACGCCGTTGTTGCTTGCGGCGTCGAGTTCGAGCACGTCGAAACTGGTGCCACGTTCGATCGTGAGGCACGAGTCGCACTCACAACAAGGCTCGCCGTCCGTTGAATTGGTGCAATTGAGCACCTTTGCCAAAATGCGCGCTGCGGAGGTTTTTCCGGTACCACGGGGACCTGAAAACATGTACGCCTGACCGCCACGATCGTTGGCAATGGCGTTTCGCAGTGCACGAACCACGTGCTCCTGCCCCTTGAGTTCACCAAATCGGCGCGGGCGATAGCGGCGATACAGCGACTGGGTGGCCATTTCGTAGCGAGCCTACCCCTCGGGTGAGCGTGCTCTTTGGTGCGACATCAACCATGCACTCGTTGAGTACCGTGGAGGCACGCCCATGCGTGGATTTCTTGTCCCTTGGCGGCGTGTCCTCCTAACGCCAGTTCTCGCGGTGTTGGCTGGCGTGCTCGTACTGGCGGCGATGGGCGGCTCTGCACGCGCCGCATCGACCATTCCCAATGAACTGATTTCTTCCAACCCGCAGCCGAACGCCACGATCACCGTGGTGCCAACGCAACTCCAACTCATCTTCCGCAACAAGCTCGATGCCGACGATGCTGCGGCGCTCACCGTGCTGTTGCGCTGCGATGGTGTCACCGTGTCGCTCGGTGCCCCCGTCATAGCGGTGGATGCACAAACGGTGTCCGCGCCATTGGCATCGCTTCCACCAGCTGGTCAATGCACGGTGACATGGGTGATCAACCGCAATATCGGCAGCCTCGGCACGTTCAACTTCACCTTGTTGGTGAACCCTCAAACCACCGTTCCCAACCAAGCGGGTGCCGACGGCGAAACGCCAACTTCCGTGGTGGGCGAAATCGTGTCGATCACCGCCACGCCCGAGCCGCGCTTCGGGCTGCTTCTTGGTTTGCTACGTATCGCGGAGTATCTCCTCGTCATCGGTGTGTTCGGTGGGCTGCTCTACATCGTGATGGGTTGGCCGGAAGGCTACGAATACGACACCACGCAACGCTTCCTGCGCATGACGTGGTTTGGGGCAGTGGCATCGGTGTACCTCGTGGTGGTATTGCAGGCAGCCCGTGCAAGCGGTAACTCGGTAGTCGCGTCCATGAATCCGTTCTCGTGGTTCGGGGCGCTCAACTTCGCCTTTGGTTTCGTCTTGTTGATGCGATTCGTCCTGGTGGCTGCAGCAGCGTGGTTGGTGTTCAACCCACGACGAGTGCTTGCCCCCGAAACACAGGTGCCTGCCGTGTTGTTCTTGTTGTTGATGATGTCGTCGTACGGACTTACTCGAATCGGTCAGAACCTGTCGGTGCTTACGTATATCTTCGGCATCTTTCACGTGTGGTCGATGGGTTTGTGGTTGGGGGGTTTGGCGTTGTTATCGCGTGCTGCGCTCGCCGGCCCGGGCGAACGTGATCTCGTCGATGCCGTGCGCTACTTCGCCAAGATTTCCGGCTGGTTGATCGTCTCCACGGTGTTTACCGGGGTGGTACAGGTGTATCTGATGGATGGCTCGGCAATCTTCACCAGCAGTCACGGACGCCTCAACGTGCTGCAACTCATCGTGGTGGCGTTGATGGTGTGGATCATGTTGCTGCTTCGCAACTTTGCAACAGGTCGTTTGCGTTCGGAGAAGCGCCTCACGGCAAAGATGGCGTGGCGGTTGCGGCGGGCAATCACCGCAGAAATTGTCGTGGGGATCCTTGTTTTGGGTATCACCTCGTGGGCGGTGTCAATGCGCCCGCCACAAGCAGTGGCCAAGCGCATGGCACCAACAGCCAACTACCTCTACCGGGAGGAGCTAAAGAACGACCGCTTCCATGTAGTGCTCTCTCTCACACCGTTGACCACCGGTGCAAACGCCATGCGCGTGGAATTGCTGGCACCCAAGCGCATCAACAATTTTGAGGTTCGCCTCGTTCCACAAGCCGAGGGTTATGCCGGAATCAATCTGCTCGTACCGATCAAATATCCGGGTGCTGCTGTTGCGCCGGTTGATGGTGGCCTCGACTTCCCCGTTGCCGGCGTCTGGAACGTGGAGATCGTTGGTACCACCACCACGGGCGATCTCACGCCACTGGGTACCACCCTCACCATTACGGAGTCGCTCATCAACACGCAAACCACCATGCTGGGTGGTTGACAAGTAGCGTCGTGGCGTGGCCGTTGATCCGATTGCCGAAAAAATTTCCCAACTCGAACTACGCAAAGACCAGGCACGTCACGCTGGATCACCACGAGCTGTCGAACGCCAACATGAAAAGGGTAAGTTGCTTGCCCGAGAGCGTTTGGAGCTCTTACTTGATCCAGGAAGCTTTCACGAACTTGATCTCCTGGCGCGTCACCGTGCCCACGCCGCTGGATTAGAGGAACGCCCGTATACAGACGGTGTTATCACTGGGTGGGGAACCATCGACGGTCGCAAGGTGTTCGTCTTCAGCCAGGACTTCACCGTGTTCGGGGGTGCATTGGGGGAGGTGTTCGCTGAGAAGATTCACAAGTTGATGGACCTCGCATTGAAAACCGGCGCACCGGTAATTGGCCTCAACGATGGAGCAGGTGCACGAATCCAAGAAGGTGTGGTATCGCTAGCGAGCTATGGAGGCATCTTCTGGCGCAATGTGCAGTCGTCGGGTGTGGTGCCACAAATTTCGGTAGTACTTGGTCCGTGCGCCGGTGGCGCGGTGTATTCACCGGCGATGACCGACTTCATCTTCATGGTGCGCGAGACCAGCCACATGTTCATCACCGGTCCCGACGTGGTGAAAACGGTAACGGGCGAAGATGTGACGCTGGAGGAGCTCGGTGGCGCGGCGAGCCACGCATCCAAGAGTGGTGTGGCTACGTTCGTGTCGGCCGACGAACAGTCGTGTCTGGCGGATGTGCGATATCTGCTCGGTTTCCTGCCTCAGAACAACTTGGGTGAAGCGCCAAGGTCGGAGTCCGACGACGACCCACTACGTCGTTGCGAATCACTTCGCACCATTCTTCCTGCATCACCGAACATGCCGTACGACATGAAGAAGGTCATCACCGAGGTTGCCGATAACGGCGAGTTCTTCGAATACTTCCCCAATTGGGCAAAGAGCATCGTGTGCGGTTTCTCGCGAATCGACGGGCACTCCGTGGGTATCGTTGGCAACCAACCGATGGTGTTGGCAGGTGTGCTCGACATCGAGTCGAGCGAGAAGGCGGCGCGCTTCGTACGTACCTGTGATGCATTCAACATTCCAATCGTCACGTTCGTGGACGTACCAGGTTTCTTGCCGGGTGTCGATCAGGAATACGGCGGCATCATCCGCCATGGCGCCAAGCTGTTGTACGCATACTGCGAAGCAACGGTGCCACGAATTCAGGTGATCACCCGTAAGGCATACGGCGGTGCATACGTGGTGATGAACTCCAAATCGATTGGTGCCGACCTTGCCTACGCCTGGCCATCGGCTGAGCTGGCGGTGATGGGCCCGCAAGGAGCAGTAGAAATCGTGTATCGCCGCGAGCTGCAGCAAGCGGCCGACCCCACAGCTCGACGCGCCCAGCTCGTGGCGGAGTACACCGAGAAGTATGCCAATCCGTACGTTGCTGCGGAACGTGGCTTCGTTGACGACGTGATAGATCCGGCAGATACGCGAATCAAATTGGTGGAGGGTCTTCGAGT
>JAFMFM010000017.1 GCA_017856115.1 Actinomycetota bacterium
TGTGGCCGACATTCTCATGGCACACCTCCCACCCATTGGCTGGAGCAACGTTGCCACCAAGGATGACATCAACCTCCTCAGAATGGAGATGAATCAACGATTCACGCTCGTCGATGAAAGATTCAAACAAGTTGACCCGAGATTCACCACGATTGATGCACGTTTCGATCAGATTGACGCGCGACTCGACCAACTCGCGTCAATGAAGCGTTACGTGGTCACCACTGGCATCTCGCTTGTCGCACTCATTCTGGGAATGGGCGTGTCCGTATTGGTTGCGGTTATCTAGAGGACGTCGGGTGGCTCGGCCGCTGCTTACGCCTCGGGCAGCTTGTGGTCGGCGAATCTGTCGCGCAACGTCTTCTTGGAGAACTTCCCCACCGAGGTCTTGGGCACCTGGTCGATGAATACCACATCATCGGGCAATTGCCATTTGGCCAACTTGGGCGCGAGGAACGCCAGAATCTCGTCCTTCGTGATGGTCTCGCCATCCTTGGGCACCACACACGCGAGCGGTCGCTCCGACCACTTCGGGTGCGGCACACCCACCACTGCGGCTTCCTTCACCTTCGGGTGGGACATCAACTCGTTCTCGATCTCGACGGAGGAAATCCATTCACCGCCGGACTTGATGAGGTCCTTGGTTCGGTCGACGAGCCGGATTCGCCCGACGGAGTCCACGACGGCCACATCGCCCGTGCGCAACCACCCGTCGGTGGTGAAACTCTCGGCTGAGCGCGAGTCGTTGTAATAAGAACTGGCGATCCACGGGCCGGCGCATTGCAACTCCCCACTCGTTTCGCCATCCCACGGCACCATGGTGGTGGTGTCGGGTTCCACCACGCGGAAGTCGACTCCGAGCACGATGCGTCCCACCGTCGTGCGAATCTCTGCTTGTTCGGCAACCGGCAATTGTTGCTCGGCGGTGTTCAACGTACACACCGCGGCAATCGGGGACGTTTCCGTCATGCCCCATGCCTGGAGGATCGGAAGACCAATTTGTTCTCTGTAGGCCTCGCTCAATGCCTTGGGAACTGCAGCACCGCCACACACGATGGCTCGCAGTGAGGACGTGTCACGATCCTTCAACTCGGGAAGCACCGCCATCCAAATGGTTGGCACACCGGCACCCACGGTGACCTTCTCATTCACGATGTGATCGGCGATTGCCTTGCCCGACAAATCGGGACCCGGCATCACCAAGTTTGCGCCGCATGCGGTTGCCGCATGGGTGAGACCCCAGGCATTCACGTGGAACATCGGGACCACCGGCAACACCGTGTCGGACTCGCGCACACCGAGCGAGTCGGCGACCATCTCGGCCATCGTGTGCAGGAATGTAGAGCGGTGCGAATACACCACGCCTTTGGGGTTGCCCGTGGTGCCGCTGGTGTAACACATGCTGGCTGCTTGGTTCTCGTCGGCTACGTTCCATTCCACTGCTCTTGCTTGCATCAGCAGCGACTCATACTCATGCACCTGCACTCCGGTCACGCTCGTCGGGACTTCCCCCTTGCCGTCGTTCATGAACACCAGGTGCTTCACGGTGGTGAACGTCGGCATGAGCGGCTCGAGAATCGCCCATAGCGATGTGTCGCAGAAGATCACTTCGTCTTCCGCGTGATTGACGATGTACGTGAGCTGCTCGGGGAACAAGCGGAAGTTCAACGTATGGAGCACGCGGCTCGAGCACGGTGCCGCAAAATACAACTCCAGGTGCCGGGCCGAGTTCCACGCCAGGGTGGCAACTCGCCCGTGCTTGGAGATCTTCAAGTTGTCGAGCACACCGCCAAGTAGACGTGCGCGGTCGGCCCACTCGCCGTAGGTGGTGGTGACCTTGCCACTTGCCGTTGCCGTGATGATTTTCTTGTCGCGGCTGTACCGCTCCGCGCGTTCAAACAAGTGCACGAGCGTGAGCTGCGTTGGCTGCATTAAACCCTTCATGTTGCCCCCTTGGGTGGTCGGCGTTGCGCCGTGTCGGTCATCGCTCAGAGTACACACCGAAACGTGCGGGTACACAAGCCGCGAACTATCTTTCATGTGTGCCCACCCCGTTAGCGCGTCGATCGGTGCTTGCGATCACCTCCGGGTTGTTCGTGCTGGGAACGATCGGATCCAACATCGGCCCCGCCCTCGTCGACGAACGTCCGTCGCTGGTACTTCTGCTCTCGTCTCGTAATCGAAACCTGTTTGGATCGGTGCCCTACATCGGGCTGCTCCCGTACGTTCTGATCGGATTCTTTCGGGTGCTGGCCGCCGCCCTGGCGTTGTACTTCTGTGGTCGATTCTTCGGCGAGAAGGCGGTGCGCTGGTTGGAGGGCCAGGCAGGCGAACCACCACGCATCTACGTGTGGCTCGAACGCGCAGTCGACAAGATGGGCGTCTGGTCGGTGATCATCTTCCCCGGTAGCAACGTTGTCTGCTTGCTGGTGGGACACCGCGGAATGAAGCCACGTACCTTCCTGATCTTCGTCTCTATTGGCATCGCCGTCAAACTCTGGGTGCTTCGCGTGTTCGGGCGCATCTTCGAGGACCAGATACGTGCGTTCCTCGACTTCATCGACGCATACCAGTGGTGGCTGGTCGTGGGGCTGTTCGCAATCTCGCTGCTGCAGGGTCAGCTTCGTCGCGGTCCCAGTCGTCCCGACTGAAAAGCTACTCCTCACCGAACCACCACCTCGTGAGTCCGCCGTCCACGACGTGGGCTCGTAGATTTGCCAGGTCGGCCTCCCCGCTCGACACGCCGTGTTGAATCAATCTGACCGCGTACCAGAACAGCATGACATCCAGGAAGATGTCTTGCTCCTTTTGAAACCGGTTGAACTGCACCACACGAACCGCCCGAATGACGAAACCCGCCTCCGTGCGCTCGGGAAATTCGTTTGCGTCGTACACCACCGAGAACGTGCCGAAGTAGGGAAACCTATTCCACCGATCACAGAAACGATGTGGCGCCGCCGGCACGAACATCCAGGAGCGACACAGGAAGTCCTCGTAGAACTGCGAGGGAGGGCCGAAGTCGAGATGTATCGAGCTGTCGGCTCGTTCGAGTTCCACGATGACCTCGCCATCATCGTCGACGAGGGTTGGATTCGCGCCCCATTCCAATGCGAGATCGACGACCTCCTGGGCGGTGTAGAACTCGCGAGCAGGTACCTCCTCGCTGGGAACTTCGCTCATCGTCGCTGTCCTTTCACGACACGTTTCATGTCGACGTGACGCCGACTGTGGCTGGCCTTGTTGTTGCAGATCGGGGGGTGCTGCACTCGAACGTGCAGGGTGATGTTGTTGGCGCACTCCGGACATTGCCAGAGCTGTGTACGTCGTGGTGTTGGTTCGTTGAACATGGGGCAGCACTATGCGGCATCGGTGTTCGCAATTGCAACCACCCCGAGAAGTTGGAGGCTCCTACTACGTAGGAGCCTCCAAAAAAATTTTGCCGCGAACGGGCTTGGTGCATCGCACACCTGTGTGCGAGACTGTGAGCATGGCAACTACCAAACTTGGCGGCAACCCGGTGAACACCAGCGGCTCACTTCCATCCACCAACTCCCCCGTCCCCGCATTCACGCTCGTGAAGGACGATTTGTCCGAGGTCACCAATACCAGCCTGCAAGGCAAGCGCGTGGTGCTGAACATCTTCCCCTCCGTCGATACACCCACCTGTGCCAAGAGCGTGCGCAAATTCAACGAACTCGCCGCCGCCATGGACAACACCGTGGTGTTGTGCGTATCCGCGGATCTCCCCTTCGCCCAGAAGCGCTTCTGCGGTGCCGAGGGAATCACCAACGTGCAGAATGCCTCCTCATTCCGCACCGACTTCGGCGACACGTTCGGAGTCACCATCGTCGACGGCGCCCTCAAGGGTTTGCTGGCGCGCGCCGTGGTGGTACTGGATGAAGCCGGCAAGGTAACCCACACGGAATTGGTCGACGAGATTGCCAACGAACCCAACTACGACGCAGCACTCGCGGCGCTGAAGTAAACGACTCGGCGGCGACGGAACCAACCGGTTCAGTCGCGCAGGTGCGCCACCTCGTTGAGAGTGGCCAGCGAGCGCAGTCCCTCGCGCGATGCGATAACTCGGTGGATCGAGGTGTACTGCGGATAGAAGAATCCGAGTTGCGTCTGAATACCAAGGATGTGCGCTAGATACTGGTTGATCACACCGCCATGGCACACAGCCACCACGCGCTGGCCGGAGTGTGCGGCGATCATGCGCTCGAACGCCGCAATCACCCGCTTGCGAAACAATTCGGGATGATCGTGCCCCTCCTCCCACTCGCCACGAATCATCTTGAGCCAACGCGGATCATTCGTGCCTCGTAGTTCCTCGATCGGCACGTACTCGCTGGAATTTCGATCAAACTCGCTGATGTCGTCCTCGATGATCGGCTGAAGTCCGAGCAGTTTCGCCAACGGAGCGGCCGTTTCCTGCGCACGTCGAAGCGGGCTCACGTAGAGGGCGGTAATGTCCTCGCTCGCAAGGTATCCCGCGAGACGCTCCGCTTGTGTCACGCCGTCTGGCGCAAGTTCGGGGTCGGCGATGCCCTCGGTGAGTTCGCGCCGCACCGGCAACCCGTGACGCACCAGCACCAGTTCCATCGCGACGAGACTACGAGAACTCGGCGAACTAATCGTTACGCCAATGGGAACTGTTGATGGCGGCTTACGCCGGCAGCAATTCCACCAGGTTCAGTTCGCGCACCGCGCGATCGAATCGCGTGTTCATGCAATCCACCAAGTCGAACGATCGCTTGTCACTCAGATCCACTCCGCGACTTGCGATGATTGGGTACGCGAGACAGAACAGTGCCGCCGATCGGTAATGCTGCCAGAGTGCTTTCTTGTCGACGAGCTCCTTCGGCGCACCACCTGCAAGTACGCCATCCACCCATCGGTCGAACAACTCGCGCTCGTGCGTACTCGCATCATCGGCCGAGATGCTCTGCGTGATGAAATACGCCAGGTCGTAGGCGCCGATACCCGTACCAATCAGCTGAAAGTCGAGTACCACGAGTTCGTCGTCGTTGCCGAACATGATGTTGTCGGCTCGGTAGTCGCCGTGCGCGAGGGTGTTCGGGCCCTGTGCCAGTGATTCCAAAAGCGACGCAACCGCGCCGCCAAACCGTGGCCCCACCTGCATGATGGAGTCGGGCATCGTAATTTCCTTGGTGCACTTCTCCCAACCTTCGGCGAACACCATCGGCACCACGGCTGGGTAGATGGGGTCTCCGAGACTGATGGTGGTTCCACTCGATGCGAGTTCATCGGCCTTGCCCCACCACTTGGCGTGCATCGCAGCCACACCGTCGACGGCGCGGCGTGCATCGTCCATCGCCATTCCCTTCACCTGGTCGACGATGCGCAAGCTCCCGAGGTCCTCCACGACCATCGCGAATTGGCTCGTCTCTTCGTTCACTTCGCCGTAATACGACTTTGATACGCGAAAGGGAACCTCGTGGGCCAGAGTTTTGAAGAATTTCACCTCACGGATGTACATGCGCAACACCGAGCTGGTGAACACCGCGTTGGGGTCGAGGGCCGGAAGTTTGACGATCACCGACTTCGGACACCCTGAGCCGGTGAGATGCGACCTGTAAACCGCGCTGGACACGCCCACACCAACTCCGATGATCTCGTTGCGCACCTCGGTGACGTTCCAGCCGGTTGCATCGCTCATCCACGGTGCCGTGACCTCGTCGATCGAGGCCGGAATTGTTGCTGCCATGATGCCCCCCTTCAGGCGTTGTTTATGGACAATACACCTTTCCCTTGGTCTTGAATTTCTTCACCTGGTCGAGTTGCGCTTTGGTGAGTTCGAGGACGGTTTCCAGATCCACGTCACAGAGCACCGCACCCTCCATGTTGGCGCCCTTGAAGGACGCCGCGTTCATCGTGGCCGCCGTGAAATCCACGTTCTTCAACGATGCACCCTCGAAATTGACCGCGCTGAGATCTGCACGAATGAAGATGGAGTTGTTGAGGTTGGCGCCCACGAAACTGGCACCACCGAGGTTGGCAACCTGGAAATTCACGAAATCGAGCTTCAGCCTCGAGAAGTCGACGCCGACCAGATTCGCGAACTGGCAGGTGGTGGTCTTGATGCACGCCACATCCAACACCGTGGTGGTGGTGACGGGCACGGTTGTGGTGGTGGTCGTGGTGCTCTCCACCGAGGTGGTTGGCGACGGCGCAGTCGTGGTGGTTGCATCGGGCTCGTCGGGCACCGTAGTTGCGGCGGCCTCGGCCTCTACAGTGGTCGGCGATGCCACCTGAACGTCACCGCAAGCCGTCAGCGCGAGCAGTGATACTGCGACGAACGTCGCATGAAGTACCTTCACCTCGTTCAGGCTAACGAGCGGGTGTCGATGCACGGCGCAATTCATCCGCCACACTGAAGGGGTGAACCTTTTCCTCCTGCAATTGTCCCAAGTGCTACTCGTCGCCGCCGACGATGAACCCGTCGACGGCATTCAACGCTTCTTCACTCGTCCCGTCGTCGCCATTGCAATCATCGTTGGCTGCTTCATCCTCACTCGACTTACCTATGCAATCCTGCGTGTCGTTGTTCGCAAGGTTGCCGACAGCAAACCGGGACGCGGCAAGAAGTGGTGGAAGAACACGGTTCGACGCGTCGGAGCCGAAACGATGGAGGGCGGCGAGAACCGTCGCCGCCAACGAATCGAGGCAGCCACGGGGATGCTTCACCAGCTCACCAGTTTCGTGTTGTGGATCATCGCCATCATCGCCGTGTTCAACGTGCTCGACCTCGATGCGGCATTCTTCCTCTCGAGCGCCGGCTTCCTCGGAGCGGCAATCGCAATCGGTGGTCAGCATCGCGTCGGTGACTACCTCACCGGCCTGGCCGTGCTGTTGGAGGATCGATTCGGCGTTGGCGACGAGATAGAGGCGAGTTTGGGTTGGGAGAAACCAATTCGTGCAACGGTCGAACACGTCGGCGTCATCACCACGCGCCTGCGGGACGGCAACAGCACGTTCCATATTCCCCATTCGAAACTCGACGTGATTCGCAACCTTAGCCAGGAGCCGGTACGCGAGTCGATGCAGTTCAATGTCGCTTCACGAGACGCAGCGCGGGTTTCGTCGACGGTGCGAGACCTGGCCGGAACCAAGGGCCTCACCACGGTGTTGTTCATCGACGAAATCGAGGCTTCCGGGTCGGAGGGTGACCGGGTGGAATTGAACGTTCGAACCACTCGCCCGCTCACCGACGCCGAGCGGGAACTGTTGGTGCAAAAGACGTCGGAAGCGCTCGCCCGCGACGAGTAGTTAGCGAACCGGCGAATCCATCGCGACGGATCTTCGCCCGGCGTCGCGATGCCGGATGTGGCTAGATACCGAGGAACGAATCGAGCCCCAGCGTTACGCCCGGATGCTCAGCGATCTTCTTGCAGGCCATCACCACACCGGGCATGAAACTGTTGCGATCGATCGTGTCATGACGAATGGTGAGCGTCTGCCCCTGCGTACCGAGCACCACCTCCTGATTCGCCACCGCCCCGCGCATGCGAACCGCGTGAATTCGAATGTCTGCCGGCCCCTTGGCGCCGCGCGCACCCGGAATTGCCTCGTGGGTGGTGGGATCGTTCGCCCACGTGTTACTGGCAGCAGCCATTCTGTTCGCGGTCGATACGGCGGTACCCGACGGAGAGTCGGCTTTTGCGTCGTGATGAATCTCGATGATTTCCGCGGTGTCGAAGAACGGCGCCGCAACCTCGGCGAAGCGCATCATCAATACGGCACCGATCGCAAAATTCGGCGCAATCAGGCAGTTGCTTCGGCTGAACTCCTGTTTGAAGGCCGCGATATCCGAATCGGTGAAGCCGGTGGTACCCACCACCGCATGAACACCATGTAGTGCGAGCCAAGGCAATGTCACTCGCGCTGCAGCAGCGACGGTGAAATCGACGGCCACGTCAACCTTGGCGTCGGCCAGTGCCTTCAACTCACGACTGATGGTGACACCTTGCGCAGTGACGTCACCCGTGGTGTCGACCGCTGCAACAAGTTCCAATGCTGATTCGGCGGCGACGGCGGCGCACACAGTGGCGCCCATGCGCCCCGCTGCACCGACGACGCCGACGCGAATCATCCGTTAGCCGTTGAAGTCGGCGTTGAACTCGTCTTCGAAACTGACGGCAACAGGCTCACTGCCGCGGTCGTTCGATGGTCGGTCGCTGCGGCGATCATCACGACGATCATCACGGCGGTCTCGGCCGCCACGATCGTCACGACCACGTCCACCGCGGTCATCACGGCCTCGGCCGCCACGATCGTCACGACCACGTCCGCCACGTCCGCCACGGTCATCACGTCCGCGTCCGCCACGATCGTCACGACCACGTCCGCCACGGTCATCACGTCCGCCGCGATCACCACGGTCACGGCGCTCGCCGCCACCGCCGCCGCCCGAGCCAGCCATCGGCTGACCGTCTGGGCCGATGAGCGAGAGACTCACCTTGCCGCGGTCGTCGATGTCGTCGACTCGTACGGTGACTTCATCACCGAGGTTCAATACGTCTTCCACTCGGGCGACACGTTCACCGTTACCGAGTTTGGAGATGTGAACGAGTCCATCACGGCCCGGGAGAATGTTGACGAACGCACCGAACTGCGCGATGTTCACCACACGACCGGTGTACGTGGCGCCGAGCTCCGCCGTTGGCGGATCGACGATGTTCAGGATGCGTGTCTTGGCGTCCTCCACCTTTGCGGAATCCGGTGAACCGATGGTCACGATGCCAACTGCGCCGTCGTCGTCGACGGCGATGGTTGCGCCGGTCTCCTGCTGAATGGTGTTGATGACCTTGCCCTTCGGTCCGATGACCTCGCCCACCTTGTCCAACGGAATGGTGATGGTGACGATCTTCGGAGCACTCTCGGCCACGGTGTCGCGCGGCGCAGGTATTGCCGCCGTCATCACATCGAGGATCTTGAGACGAGCTTCCTTGGCTTGTTCCAGCGCCGATGCGAGTACGTCGCTTGGAATGCCGTCGATCTTGGTGTCCAACTGCAACGCGGTAACCGCATCGGCGGTGCCGGCCACCTTGAAGTCCATGTCGCCGAATGCGTCCTCTGCACCGAGGATGTCCGTGAGTGCGGTGTACTTGCCATCTTCGAAGATGAGTCCCATCGCGATTCCGGCAACCGGAGCGATGATCGGAACACCGGCGTCCATGAGCGCGAGGCTCGATGCACAAACCGACGCCATCGACGTGGAACCGTTCGACGACAACACTTCGCTCACGAGGCGCAGGGTGTAGGCGAACGTCTCCTGGCTTGGAACCACCGGGAACACCGCACGTTCGGCGAGCGCACCGTGGCCGATTTCTCGGCGCTTCGGCGTACCCACACGACCGGTTTCACCATTGGCCCACGGGGCCATGTTGTAGTCGTGCATGTAACGCTTCTCGGTGGTTGGGGTGATGGAGTCGATCATCTGGTTCATGCGTGGCATGGCCAGGGTGACGACGTTCATTACCTGTGTTTCACCGCGCTGGAACAATCCGGTGCCATGTGCGGTGGACAGCAAGCCCACTTCCGACGACACTGGGCGAAGATCGCGTGGTCCGCGACCGTCGATGCGCACGTTCTCGCTGACCACGCGCTGACGCACGAGGTGCTTGGTGAGTGAGCGCACGGCTTCCTTGATCTGCTTCTCCTGTCCGGCGAACTGGCCGGGTGCATCGGCGGTGCCGACGAGTTCGGCGACCGTTGCCGCCGTTGCCTCGTCGATTGCCGCGTTGCGATCCTTCTTCAACGAGATGCGAATGGCCGGCTGCAGTTTGGCGGTGGCAGCGCGCTCGACGGCGGCGTACACCTCGGGGCTGTAGTCGAGGATCGGCGTGTACGCCAAAGGCTCGATCTTGCCGCGTGCCGCGATGACGCTTGCGGTCAACTGACGCTGCAACTTGATGGACTCCTTGATCCACTGCTTGGACGCCTCGAGGCCGGCAGCAATTACTGCTTCGCTCACCTTCGGCGCACCATTGGCATAGAAGTCGAACGACTTCTCGGTACCACCGGCTTCCACCATCATGATGGCGACGTCGCCGTTGTCGAGTTCGCGTCCGGCAACGACCAACTCGAACGTGCTGTTGTCGCCCTCTTCGAACGTTGGGTGGGCGATCCACGATCCGTCCTGGGAGTACGCGACTCGCACTGCGCCAATGGGACCGTCGAACGGAATGCCGCTGATCATGAGTGCTGCAGACGACGCGTTGATCGCGAGCACGTCGTGTGGGTTCACCTGGTCGGCGCCGATCACGTTGACGACGATTTGCGTTTCGTTACGGAAACCGTCCGGGAATGCCGGACGCAACGGTCGGTCGATGAGTCGGCAGGTGAGAATCGCCTGCTGGCTCGGTCGGCCTTCGCGACGGAAGAACGAACCGGGGATCTTGCCCGCGGCATACGCCCGTTCTTCGACGTCGACCGTCAACGGGAAAAAGTCGATGCCGTCACGCACGCCCTTTGCGGCGTTTGCGGTGACGAGCACGGTGGTTTTTCCGATGCTTGCTACGACGGCGCCCTGTGATTGCAGCGCCAGTTTTCCGGTTTCTAGCCGGAGGGTTTTGTCGGTGCCACTGATGGCGCCCGACACTGAAATGGCTTCAGCCATGTGTATGTCTCCTATGTTGTGTTAGCTCTCGCGACCGGTGGTTCCCCTATGGAACCCCTTGAATGGTCGCAGTGGCTTAACGACGAAGTTCGAGCTCTTCGAGCAGTTTGCGATACTTCTCGATGTCGCGCTTGCGGATGTAGTCGAGCATTCGACGGCGGCGTCCGACCAACAACATGAGACCACGACGACTGTGGTGGTCCTTTGCATGTGTCTTCAGATGCTCCGTCAGGCTGTTGATTCGGTCGGTCAAAAGTGCGATTTGCACTTCCGGCGAACCCGAGTCAGTTGCATGCTGACCGTGCTTCGCAATGACGTCTTTGGTCCCCAGTTTCACAGGAGTCGCCATGTTCGTACGTTGCCTCTTTCTGCCTCGTCTCGCACTTCTTGCTCGGATGAGCAGATGCTCGACGGGTCGTTCCGGGACCATCCCGAAACATCACACTCGCGCCGAAGCCCAAGTGGACCCCTTCATGCTACGGCGCACGCACCCCACTTCCACTTGAATCCTCCACGATTTACCTCGCCCCGCCAAAAGTGCGGGCGGTTAGCGTTCAACACGTGTTCACGGGCATCGTCGAAGAGCTCGGTGCCGTCGCATCACGCAGCGGATCACGGTTGCGAATCACCGCCAAAGACGTGTTGCGCGACAGCACGATTGGTGCATCCATCGCGGTGAACGGTTGCTGTCTCACCGTCGTACAGGCCGGTGACGGGTGGTGGGAAGCCGACGTGAGCGACGAAACATTCCAGCGAACGAACCTCGGGTTGCTGAACGTCGGCGACCCCGTCAACTTGGAGCGCTCGATGTCGGCCGACGGACGATTCGGTGGCCACGTGGTACTTGGCCACGTGGATCTGGTCGGCGAAGTGGTATCACCGGCACCCGATCTTCGGGTTCGACTCGATCGTGACCGGATGCACCTCCTGGTGGAGAAGGGCTCGATCACGGTCGACGGTGTGAGCTTGACGGTGTTCGACCTCGACGCAGACTCGTTCCGTGTGGCCGTCATTCCGCATACGGCCGCGGTAACCACACTGGGTGTGCGCCGCGCAGGCGACAAGGTGAACATCGAGATGGACGTACTTGCCAAGCATGTCGAGCGACTGCTGAGTGCACGATCGGACACGCCGAACGTCACGGCCCGCGGTCGCGGTGTGATTCGAGCAGTGCGCGCACTTTTTTGGGGTCGCGGCAGATGAGCAATCTCGACGACCTTCGCAAACAAATCGACGACATCGATGCAGCAATCATCGAACTGCTTGCCCAACGAATGGAAGTGTGTCGCGAGGTGGCAACGCTCAAGTCGCAGAGCAACACCGCCATCATCCAGCCACAGCGCGTGCGTGAGGTTCTTACCACCCGCCGTCAGTGGGCGATCAACAACGATGTCGACCCTGATTTTGCCGAACAGCTGTTTCGAATTCTGCTTTCGGAAACCCACCGCATCGAGGTGGCCCACGAGAAGGCGTTCGAGAAGCCGACGAAGGTCGCCGACGTTCTGGCATCGGCGCTCGATGCCGTCGCGTGTCGCATCGACCACGTCGTGGTGGCTGTTGCCGATCTGTCGGCAGCGTCCACGTTTCTCGCTTCGATCGGGTTCTCTACCCAACCCACCGATGATGCAGGCATCGTGGTGGCCGAGGGCGGCGGAGTCACCGTGGTACTGGTGGGGCCGGGCGACAAGGCCGTCGACGCTCACCTCGAGGAACACGGCTCGGGCGTGCAGCACATCGCCATCGAAGTGCTCAATGCCGGTTACGTCCAGGAACTTCTACGTGCGGCGAACATTCCGCTGCTCACCGACGTGGTCGTCGACGAACACGGACACGAGCAGATCTTCACCGTTCTCGATCCCTCCACCGGAGTGCAACTCGGCTTCATCTCCCGCACCGGCAATCGGGTGCCGATGAACGGCGCCAACGTGCGGGCCTTGTTCCGCGCACTCGGCAACGCGTAGCGGGTGCCGTCGGAGCGGCGGGGCCCTGCTGCCGTCGTAGCGACGGGGCCTTGCTATGGTGAGGTTGCTCGATGAATCCGAGTGGGTCGCACCTCTAACATTCGCGACTCACCCGATCGGGTGCTGACAGTCAACGAGATCGACACGGCGCGCGACGAACGTCGCATGCCACGAGGGCACCATGAACCATCAGCATTTGATCGACGCGCCGCTCCCGGAGTTGTTGCGAGACGCCCGAAAGATTCGCGACCTGCAGTACGGCGCACGCATCACGTACTCGCCCAAGGTGTTCATTCCGTTGACAATGCTGTGTCGCGACAAGTGTGGCTACTGCACGTTCGCCCAACCACCGGCACGACTCGAGAACCCGTACCTTTCACCGGAACAGGTACTTGCCATCGCCAAGCGCGGCGCGGCAGCGGGTTGCCACGAGGCATTGTTCACCCTTGGCGAACGCCCGGAGTTGCGATACGAGGTCGCTGCGGAGTGGCTGCGTGCGAATGGATACGACTCCACCGTTCACTACCTGCACGACATGGCCAAGCTGGTACTTACCGAAACGGGTTTGCTCCCCCATGCAAACGCGGGCGCGCTCTACAAGGAAGAACTGGGGATGCTGCGCCGCGTGTCGCCCTCACAGGGCATGATGATCGAAACCCTGCGCGACGATCTGGAGTGCCACCGCGGCGCGCCCGACAAGGTACCGCAGCGACGACTCGACACGTTGGAGTTTGCCGGAGAGTTGCGGATTCCGTTCACCACCGGGATTCTGGTCGGCATCGGCGAATCCCGCGCCGACCGAATCGCCGCGCTGGAAGCCATCGCTGCGTCCCACGCGCGACATGGGCACGTGCAGGAGGTGATTGTGCAGAACTTCCTGCCCAAGCCACGAACCGGCATGCAACACGACGACGCGTGCGATGCCGACGAGTACCTATGGTCGATAGCGGTAGCGCGGGTCATCCTGCCGCCGGAGATTCATCTCCAGGCCCCGCCGAATCTCAGCGACGACTTCGGGGTGTTGCTGTCCGCCGGCATCGACGATTGGGGCGGCGTGTCGCCCGTGACCGCCGACCACGTGAATCCCGAACGTCCTTGGCCCGAGTTGGATCGTTTGCGCGAAGTCACCGAAGCCGCCGGTCGCGCACTTGCACCACGTCTCACGATTTATCCGGAGTTCATCGCCGACATCGGTCTCTCGGCGACGCCCACGTGGCTAGATGAATCATTGCGGTTCCGCGTGCTCGATCGCAGCGATGCCGAGGGTCTCGGACGCGACGACCCGGGAGCAGTGTGGCCAGAGAAGGTCACCGCGGCCGACGTGGTACACGATGGCGCCGAGGTGATCCTCGTCGGTCACCGCTCCACTCAGTGGTATTCCGGGGCGAACAATCCGCCACCCAAGATCATCGACGCGTCATCCGCGTCACGCTCCGGGTCGCTCGTCGAGCGGTCGCGCAAGCTGCACGGTCCGGTAGGTGAAGCGTTGCGTGGAGTGGAACTCGGCCAGCAACTCGGTGAGCACGAGATCACCGCACTATTCCGTGCGCGCGGCCCGGAAGTACGTGCCGTGGCCGATGCCGCGAACGAGCTTCGTCGTGTGACGGTTGGCGACGACATCACGTGGGTACACAACCGAAACATCAACTACACCAACGTGTGCACCTTCAAGTGCAAGTTCTGCGGATTCTCCAAGGGTCCATTGAGCCTCAATCTGCGCGGTACTCCGTACCTACTGACACTGGACGACATCGCTACACGCGTACGCGAGGCATGGGATCTCGGCGCAACGGAAGTAACGCTCCAGGGTGGAATCCATCCCGATTTCGACGGTGACTACTACATCGACGTGACGCGAGCCGTGAAGCAGGCCGCTCCCGACATCCACGTGCACGGTTTCACCGCGCTCGAGGTAACGGAGGGAGCCCTGCGCTTGGGTGAGTCGCTCACGTCGTACCTCACGCGCTTGAAGGAGGCCGGCCTGTCATCGTTGCCTGGAACCGCCGCAGAAATCCTCGACGACGAGGTGCGTGCCGTGTTGTGCAGCGACAAGGTGAACACGGAGCAATGGCTTGAAGCACATCGCACGGCGCACGCCGTTGGGTTGCGATCGAACGTCACCATGATGTTCGGTTCCGTCGAGTCTCCACGGGCCTGGGCTCGCCACTTGCTACGAACTCGTGCGCTGCAACATGAAACGGGCGGCTTCACGGAGTTCGTCGGCCTGCCATTCGTGCACATGGCTTCTCCGATCTACCTGCAAAGCAAATCACGGCGTGGTCCCACGTTTCGAGAAACCTTGCTCGTGCACGCAGTGGCACGGCTCGCCTATCGCGGCGCAATCGACAACATCCAAGCGTCGTGGGTGAAGATTGGTGTCGCCGGAACTCGGCAGTTGTTGGGGGCTGGTTGCAACGACATCGGTGGAACGCTCATGAACGAGAACATCTCGCGCGCCGCCGGTGCGAGCCACGGTCAGGGGATGACGCCCGACGACTTCACCTCGTTGGTGGAGCCACTCGGACGACCACTGCGACAGCGCACCACGTCGTACGCGCGGCGCTAGCTCGAAGCGCGTCCGGACCAAAACAGCAACGTCGCGGCAGCGCGGCTAGGCCAACGCGGCACGAACGTGCGCGATGTCCAACTGCAACTGCGCCCTCAGTTCCTCGATTCCGGTGAACTTGCGCTCACCGCGAACGAACGAATGAAACGCCACTCGTAGTTGCCTGCCGTAGAGATCGCCGTCGAAGTCCAACAAGTGCGCCTCGAGCAGCGACTGTTCGGCGTGTTCGTGGAACGTGGGGCGACGCCCGAGGTTCACCGCGGCCATGTGCGACGACACCACCGCCCCATCTGCGCCTGCAACCGCAACCCGTGCTGCATACACTCCGTCGGCCGGCACACACAGTGTGGAGTCCAGCATCACGTTCGCGGTGGGAAAACCGATGGTGCGGCCCCGCTGATCGCCACCGCCCACCACACCGCGCACCTCGTGCATTCGACCCAACATGTCGGCGGCTCGCTGCACATCGCCACCGGCGAGGGCACGTCGAATGGCAGTGCTGCTGACCGGTTCGTCGATCCCATCCCCGCGTGGGATGAGCACCACGGGAAGCACCGTGTAGTCGTGTCGCTGCGACATGTCACGCAACATGGCCACGTTGCCACCCCGTTTGTGACCGAAGTGGAAATCCTCCCCGACGATCACGCCTTTCACGCGGAGAGCGTCCACGAGCACTCGTTGCACGAAATCCACCGGCGACTCCGATGACTGCTGAGCATCGAACGGCACCACCAGCGTTGCGTCGACCCCGGTGGACTCAAGGAGTTCCATCTTCTGATCAACGTCCGTCAGCAGTTTTGGGGCCGATTCCGGCCGCACGACCGAAGCCGGGTGGCGATCGAAGGTCACCACGACGCTGCACGCACCGGTGTTGCGTGCGTAGTCGCACACCTGACCGATGACCGCACGGTGACCGCGATGCACTCCGTCGTACGCACCGATGGTGACGACCGTTCGCACGTCACCGAGTGCCTCCACCACCGCACTTCGAGTTGCGGTATGGACGACTTTCACGCAGATTTACGCTAGAGGCTCGGGCATCACCACCACGGCACGCCACGCACCATCAACGTACGCGTACACCGCAATCAGTTCCCTCGCGTCGTTCAGCACGATCCGTCGGTCACCACTGCGGCCGTGCAGTTCACCGAGCGATTCGAAGGATCGTCCGTTTCGCACCTTCACCGCAGTGTCGGCATCGACCGACACCATCGCCACGTTCACACCGTCGAGATGCGTCATGACTGCAACTGCCGACAGAAGTGGTGCGGTGTCGACCGAGGTCGGATCGTGCCCTGCACCAACGGTGAAGTCGCCGATGGCGCGGCGACGCAAGTTGCGCAGGTGCGCAACCCCACCGAGTGCCTCGCCCAGATCCGCGGCCAGCGTGCGAATGTACGTGCCGGACGAGCAGGTGACCTCGATGTTCACCACGGGATTTTCGTTGACGCGATCGACGATGTCGCCAACGACGTACCGATGAATCGTTACCGTACGCGGCTCGCGTACGACCTCACCTCCCTCGCGGGCGATTTCATGCAAACGGCGACCACCAACCTTTATCGCCGACACCATCGGTGGTACCTGTTCGATCTCACCGACGAAGGCCAGTGAGGCTTCTCGCACGCGCTCGATACCGAGTCCCGACATGTTGCGAGATGCCGTCACTTCACCCGACGCATCCAACGTGCTCGTGGCGGTACCGAACACGACCTCGCCGGTGTAGGTCTTCGGGAGATCTCCGAGAAATTGCAGCAGCCGGGTTGCGTTACCCAATGCAACGATCAACACACCCGTTGCATCGGGGTCGAGGGTGCCCGAGTGGCCGACGCGCCGCTCGGAGAACCTCCGTCGCAAACGAGCAACCACGTCATGGCTGGTCATACCCGCGGGCTTGTCCACCACCACGAAGCCGTGCACCGTGGCGGGCTTGCGCGACATGTGCAGGAGGCTTACTCGGCCGACGCGTCGGTAGACCCCGGGCTCGGGGCATCACCGACGGAGCCGCCGTGGGCTGCACGGCGCGCTGCGTCTTCGCGCAACACCGCGTCGATTCGCGCGGCAGCTCGCATGGTTTCGTCGGGTTTGAACTGCAACACCGGAGTACGCCTCGACTTGACCTGGACCGCTATCTCGTGCTGCAGTCGTTTGCGGTATTCCCCGAGGGCTTCCACGATTTTCTCATCACCTTCCACCCCTTGTAGCGAGTCGAAGTACACGACACCCTTGTTCATCTCCGAATCCACTTCGACCGCGGTGATCGTGACCATCGTGAGACGTTCATCGTCCAACTTCGCGAGTTCGTCGGCAATTACCTCTCGCAGCGTTTCGCTCAGCCGGGCGGTGCGTTCGTGTCGACGACGCTCCTGAGCGTCGGTGGTGCGACGACGGTTGCGAGCCATACAACTACGCTAAGTGAAGATGTCCACGAGCGATTCCGCGCCAAAAGAGCGCTACAACGCCCGATTGGCAGCCAAAATCGAGGCCACGTGGCAGGACCGCTGGGAGAGTCAACGAACGTTCGAGGCCCCGAATCCGGCGGGGCCACTCGCCGAGCCCGCCAAGATTGCCGGTCGTCAGAAACTCTTCATTCTCGACATGTTTCCGTACCCATCGGGGGCCGGTCTTCACGTCGGGCATCCGCTCGGCTACATCGGAACCGACGTCTTCGGGCGCTTCAAACGCATGTCTGGATTCAACGTGCTCCATGCGCTGGGATACGACTCGTTCGGGCTGCCGGCCGAGCAGCACGCCATCACCACCGGGGTGCATCCGCGCGAGAACACCGAGTCCAACATCGCCAACATGCGTCGTCAATTGCGACGCCTCGGGCTGGCCCACGACGCTCGTCGCAGTGTGAGTACGACCGACGAGGGGTTCTATCGCTGGACGCAATGGATCTTCGTGCAGGTGTTCAACTCGTGGTTCGATACCGATCTCGGACGGGCCCGACCCATCTCCGAACTCATCGCCGAATTCTCGTCGGGCAAACGAACCACCGGCGGCAAACCCTGGACGGAGATGTCGTCGCGAGAGCGCAAACAACTCGTGAACGATCATCGTCTGGCCTACCTCGCCGACGCTCCGGTCAATTGGTGTCCTGGTCTCGGCACGATCCTGGCCAATGAGGAAGTCACCGCCGAGGGTCGCAGCGACATCGGCAACTATCCGGTGTTCAAGCGCAACATGCGCCAATGGACCATGCGAATCACCGCGTATGCCGACCGCCTCTTGAACGATCTCGACCGCCTGGATTGGCCGGAGTCGATCAAGCTCATGCAGCGCAACTGGATCGGCCGAAGTGAGGGTGCACGAGTGCGGTTTGCCTCACCCGCCGGCGACATCGAGGTGTTCACCACCCGACCCGACACGTTGTTCGGAGCAACCTTCATGGTGTTGTCTCCCGAACATCCGATGGTGGACGAACTCACCACCGCGTCGCAACGAGCGGCTATCGACTCGTACCGTGCTGCGGCAGCACGTGTGACGGACACCGATCGCCAAAGCGATAACCGGGAAAAGACCGGTGAATTCACCGGGTCGTACGCGGTCAACCCGGTGACCGGCGAAGAGATTCCAGTATGGATCGCCGATTACGTTCTGATGGGATACGGCACGGGCGCCATCATGGCGGTGCCGTCGGGCGACGAACGCGACTTTGCCTTCGCCCGAAAGTACGACTTGTCGATCATCGCCACCCAGATGCCACCCGACTCGTGGTTCGCCGACCACGGAATTGCTCCATCGGTCGACTGCGCCACATGGCCGAACGCCTTCGTCGGTGAAGGTACGTACGTGAACTCCCGAAACGATGCCGGTACATCGGCCGCCGGGGCTCTCGTGCTCGACGGCATCACCGAGATGGCAGTTGCAAAGCGATGCACCAACGAATGGCTCGAGTCCCGTGGCGTAGGTGAGGCAGCCATCACCTACAAGTTGCGCGACTGGCTGTTCTCGCGACAGCGATACTGGGGTGAGCCGTTTCCCATCGTGTACGACCACGATGAAATGCCGGTTGCGGTACCCGACACGTTGCTCCCGGTGGCGCTACCCGAATTGAGCGACTTCAAACCACAGGCGCTCGATCCGAATGACGAGATCACCGATCCGATTCCGCCGCTGGCACGTCGCGCCGACTGGGTCCACACCACCATGGACATCACGGATCCAATCACCGGCGAAACGCTGTCGGGCGCGAAGGTACGACGCGAGATCAACGTGATGCCGCAGTGGGCGGGATCATGTTGGTACGAATTGCGGTACCTCGATCCGACGAACGATGCGGTCTTCATCGACCCCGAGGTGGAGAGGTATTGGATGGGCCCGAAACACGACGGGCACACCGGCGGCGTCGACTTGTACGTTGGCGGCGTCGAGCATGCGGTGCTTCACCTGCTGTATTCGCGATTCTGGCACAAGGTGCTGTTCGACCTCGGCCACGTATCGAGCGAGGAACCGTTCCACCGTTTGTACAACCAGGGCTACATCCAGGCCTACGCCTACCGCGATGAGCGCGGACAAACCGTTCCTGCGGCCGATGTACGCGAGCGGGACGGGAACTACTTCTACGAAGATCATCCCGTGTCGCGCGAATACGGAAAGATGGGCAAGAGCCTGAAGAACATCGTGACTCCGGACGAGATGTACGACGAGTTCGGTGCCGACACCTTCCGTCTCTACGAGATGTCCATGGGCCCGCTCGACCAGAGTCGCCCGTGGAACACCAGGGACGTGGTGGGAATGCAACGCTTCCTACAACGCCTGTGGCGCAACCTGGTGGATGAAGACACGGGTCTGCCTACGGTGTCGGACTCGGAGTGCCCGGACGCGCTGCTGCGGACCCTACACGTCACCATCGACGGAGTGCAGCGCGACATGGATGGCCTACGGTTCAACACGGCCATCGCAAAACTCATCGAACTGAACAATGCCCTCACCAAACACGTGGATGCGGCGGGCAGCACACCGCGGGTCGTTGCCGAGCCACTCGTGCAGATGCTGAGTCCGCTGTGCCCCCACCTCGCAAGTGAACTCTGGCAACGTTTGGGCCGAAGCGATGAGATCACCTATGCGCCATTCCCGATCGCCGATCCCAACTTGTTGGTGAGCGACACGGTGGAGATTCCGGTGCAGGTCAACGGCAAGGTACGTTCACGACTCACGGCACCAACGGGCTCGAGCGACGATCAGTTGACTGCGCTGGCGCTCTCGGACGAGAAAGTTCGCATCGCCCTGGCAGGTGCCGAGCCACGCAAGGTCATCGTGGTGTCCGGTCGCCTGGTGAACATCGTCGCCTAGCGGCGACCGTCTGCAGCCTTCACGTCAGCCGTGGAGGTACCTTCCGGCGCGCTCGATCGCCGCCACGTCGACACCGCGGAACATGAGCAGGATCACCCGATTGACACCCCAGCTTTGCCAACGAACGATTCGCTCGTCGAGGACGGTTCTACTCAGCAGGGCCTCATCGAAATGCTCCCACACCGAGACCATGAACGAATCCTCGGCATGCACGGGATTCGGATCGTGTGCATGGTCAACTTCTCGAGCCGTGACCTTCGAGCGCGCCTCCATTGCGGTGGCAATCACGTCGTGCGCGTACTCGGCCGACCCGCGAACGTTCACGCCGTTGGTTCGTTGTGCAGCGATACGTGCCAGGGTGCTGGAGTTGACGCCGAGGATTATCGGCGGCCTGGGTGATGGGATGATGAAGGTTCGCAAATCGTCGCGGCGCGTCGGTGACCACAACTCGTCGATGAGATCCAGGGTGTCGAGCAAGACCCGATGCCGATCCTCCATGGCAGCCGGCTGCTCTACACCTACCGCACGCCGCTCGGCCGACCACTTCGTGTTTGGCGCCGAACCCGCGCCAAGGCCGAGCACACAGCGCCCACCGCTCACCTGTTGCAACGTGGCCGCCGAATTTGCCGTGATCACCGGGAGACGGTTCGCCACGTTTGCAACGAGCGGCCCGAGTCGAATGGTCGACGTCACCGCGGCGATTGCGCCGAGCGCGGTGAAACTCTCCGGCATCTCGGGCGCTGCCATCACTTCGCCCGCAAGATGATCGGCCGTCCAAAAGGTCTCGAAGCCCGCAGCCTCGGCGGCCCGTGCCGCGTCGGCCAGCATTGGCCACGGGGCATTGCCTGGATTCACCTGCAGGTCGAAATGCAACATGATGCGTACCAACCTATGAGCGTGACGGCACGGCCAACCGATGGACTCCCCGGCATTCCCGGTTCACCTACATTCGGTGTCATGGCGGAACCCTCGACACAGAACACCACCACGCGAGTTCCTCCGAACGTCCGGTCCACCTACGCCGCACCCGGATTGCATGAGATGCGAGATTCGTCGTTGGGACGACGGGTCGTCACCACACGCCGAATCGCACCAGGCGAAACGATCGCAATATGGCGGGGGCAACGAATCTCGGGTGATGACGTGGCGCGGATGGCACCGGAGGACAGACACCAACTGTTGCAGGTGGGACTCGACGACTTCCTGTACGTCGACCGTGACGATCTCTGCGTCGTGGACTTCATCAACCACAGTTGTGAACCGAACTGTGGTTTCACCACTGCCACCACCCTGGTTGCGATGCAGGAAATTCCAGCGGGAGAAACGATCACCTTCGACTATGCAATGAGCGACGCGAACTCGTTCATCGAATTTTCGTGTCGGTGCGGAACGTCGACGTGCCGCGGTCGCATGACCGGAGAAGACTGGCGGATTCCCCAACTACAACGACGGTACGCAGGTTGGTTCGCGCCCCACGTGGACGCACTCATTCGTGCACACCATGACTCGTGACCGGCATAATTGACGCAACTTTGAGCGGGCTCGAGCGCTAGCGCATCGTTCGCCAGAGCGAATCGTCCACCGTGACCACTCGGGCGAGAAAATCGTCCCCCGACTCTTTCCAGGAGTACTCCATGTACTGCGGTTCGCCGAGTTGGTACGAGAACACGCCGTTCACCAGCCCGAATTCGTATGCGCTCGACGGAGCGATGATGGTCTTCACCCCAGCGAACTCGGCAAAACACGTCATGTGCGCATGACCCGAGACCAGGGCATGGATACGTACTCCGCGCCCCACGGCAGCGGACACCACGTGGCGCAGGCCGGCGATGGACTCGTCATCCAAACGGATGGTGTCGAACGCCTTACCGCCGAGTGGAATGCACGGGTGATGCATGGCGACGACCGCCGGCGTGTCGTTGAGCTGCGAGTCGAGCCACTCCAGCTGAGACCCACTGAGCGCACCGTCCTCGCGACCCTCGCGCGTTGAATCCAGAACGATGAGTCGCGTCGCGGGAAGCTCGACGATGTAGTCACACCGCGAATCGCGCGACGGCACGTCGAAGAGCCGCTGCATCTTGCGGGCATCGTCGTGGTTGCCCGGAGCGAGCCACACCGGCACGGTGGCTGCTCGCACGATTTCTGCGAATGCCGCGTACTCGGAGTCGGTGCCGGCGACGGCAGCACAATCGCCCGTTATGAGAATTCCTGCACAACGCTGCGAGGCGTGTTGCAGCACACGCACCAGGTTGGTTGCCGGCTCGGCGTCGGTGTGCGTTGCCTCACCGGCCCCGGGAATGTGCGTGTCGGTGATGTGGGCGATTACCACTCTCGGCACAGAACGAGTATGTCAGGCAGGGTAACCCTCGTGGAAAGTTTCGCATGTGCATCGTCTGTCAAACGCTCACGGTTGGGGTGTCACTGATTTCTAGCGTGCTCCCACTCGGTGTGGGCTCACCGGAATCAGAACCCGTTGGCCGTAGCGAGACCGCGGTGATGGTTGCCGCAAACCTGCCATCACCCATGGCGGTATCGAGCGTTCTGCCGTCGAAGGTGGGAACCAGCTGTCCTGCAGTAGGCCGAAAACTCCAGCAGAAAAAGAACACCCTGGTGTGCAAGCGCGTGGGAAAGCGTCTCGTCTGGACTCGGGCAGCAAGCAAGGGTGGTGCCGCCACCACGAAATCGCTTGCACCCACCGGCAATTACGCCACTGATGCGCAGTGTGCGGATCAAGAGTTGCCGCGCAGCACCTACTGGCAGGTGTCGGCGGGCTTCCCGAAATTCAACGAACGAATACCGTCGTCGGGATCGGTGCGAGTGCTGGTGCTGCCGGTCGATTTTCCTGATGCCGTCGCCACCGGCAGCCCCGCCACCGACATGCTCCCCATCACCCGAGCGCTGAACGACGTGTACGGCGCGCTCTCGGAGAGCCGACTGGTCTTCGACTTCGTCACTTTGCCGACGTACCTGCGAGTCAGTCGTGAATCCACCTCATGGGGCATGACGTCCTATGGCAGCGGTCGTGGTGATGCGTACGTGGCCGACATCGTCCGAGAACTCGACCCACAGGTCGACTTCAGCGGTGTAGACGTACTCATCGTGATGGCGCCACCGATCATCGGCACCAACCAGATTGCGTTCTCGCCGGCCATGCCGTACCCCGCGCAGGCACCATTGCAGACGCAGGAGAAGCCGATCTTCAGCGCCACCATGGTGGGTGCCGACGCGTGGCGTGATCCCATGACCATCGTCCACGAGTTCGGTCATTTGTTCGGATGGCTCGACACCTACGTGATTCCCTATCCCACGGGACCGTACGAGAACGGTCACCAGTTCACCGGCAAGTGGGACTTTATGGGTTACGCCTGGACGCGGGGAACGTTCGGCTGGCATCGCTTCTGGCAGGGCTGGCTCGAGGATGCCGAGGTGCTCTGCGCCAACGGAGCCGGCGAGTTCACCGCCACCCTTGCGCCACTCGGCGCAACCGGCAGATCACCGGAGTTGCTGTTGTTGCGCGGCGCATCGGGGAAACTCGTCGGCGTCG
This sequence comes from Actinomycetota bacterium, assembly GCA_017856115.1. Taxonomy (GTDB): domain Bacteria; phylum Actinomycetota; class Acidimicrobiia; order Acidimicrobiales; family Ilumatobacteraceae; genus F1-60-MAGs027. The sequence continues at coordinate 24,015 of JAFMFM010000017.1, forward strand.
AGGTACGCAGACCCTCGACGATGGACGCATTTGTCACCACGGCCACCCAGGGTGCGCTGGTATACACCATCGACGCCAGCGTGGGCACCGGCAAGGGTGCACTGCGCGTCCAGGGGTTGTCGCTCTCGATCACGGACTACTACGCCAACGCGCCGCTGAAGCCGGGGCAATCAATCACCGTTGATGGCTGGACCATCACAGTGACCGGGTCAAGCGGGGCCGGCGACGCGATCCGCGCCACCCGATAGCAATCTCGTCAGGTCACGTGGCGACGGCCCCGGCCATCGCGTGAATCGTGCGCTCGAGCACCTCCGGTGACGTTGCAAAATTGAGTCGCACGTGCCCCTCCCCGCCCGGACCGAAGTCGTCGCCCGAGTTCACCGCAACACCCACCCGAGCGAATGCTCGTGACGGATCGTCGGCGATGCTCGTGGCGCGGCAGTCCAGCCATGCGAGGTAGGTCGCATCAGGCGGCGTCATCGTGACTCCAGGCAGGTTCGACCCGACCAGATGTGCCACGTTCGCGCGCATCTCGACGAGATGATCGCGCACGGCATCGAGCCAGGGCGCACCGCGGGTCCACGCGGCGTGCGCGGCAATCACCCCCAACATTCCCGGCTCGCCAACGACACGTTCCGGCAACGACTTCAATGCCGCGGCAACCGCCGGTGATCCAACGTGGCTCACCGCGTAGTGAAGGCCCGCCAGATTGAACGACTTGGAAGCCGACGTCAGGGTGACCACACGTTCGGAGCCGAGCGTGCCGAGCGGAATGTGGCGGTGAGGTGCGTGCACCAGATCCATATGGATCTCGTCGGCCACGATGAGGAGGTTCCGACGTTCCGCGATGCCGAGCAGTTCGCGCAGTTCTCGCTCGCTGAAGCAATGACCGGTCGGATTGTGCGGGTTGCACAGGAGCAACACCTTGGCCGGAGTGGCTGCGAGTCGAGCATCGAGGTCGTCATGATCCCAACGCCACGATGTTCCGTCACGCACCGCGTTGACCGCCATCAACTGCGTACCCGTTGCCTTCAAGGCGTCGAAGAACGGCGGGTACGCCGGAGTGTGCACGACCACTCGATCGCCCGGAGTGGTGCACACGTGCAGGATGGTCTGAACGGCCTGCAGAACGTCGCTCCACTCCCGAACATCGGCGGCCTCGATCTTCCACTGATGTCGACGCTGAACCCATTCGACGAACGCGCCAACCGCGGGTGATGGCCCGGCCGTGCCTCCCCAGTTGGGGTATCCGAGATCTCCGCTGGTGATTCGTTCCTGCAATGCTTCCGTGATCACGGGGGCCGGCGGAAAATCCATGTCGGCGATCCACGCCGAGAAGGGTGCCTCGCGTTGTTGCCATTTGCGGCCCGGCTTGGCGCGCAACCAATCCAACGAAACCGACGAAAAGTCGAATGTCACGCGCTGATGCTAAGCGACGAGCGTTTCCCGTGGAGCAGACGTGCACGTCTCCGTGGAGCTGAGGGGAATTGAACCCCTGGCCTCCTCCATGCCATGGAGGCGCTCTACCAACTGAGCTACAGCCCCGAAATCGCTCCGTAAACCTATCGGAAGCGCCACCAAGTCGCGAACGTGACGGGCCGTCACGATTGGCAGGCGAACCTCACCGGGGCGAACTCCCCCGCCAATCGACGGTTGGTCGGTCGCGATACAAACGCTCGATTTCGTAGAAGCGACGGGTCTCCTCGGCAAAGACATGCACGACGACGTCGCCGTAGTCCAACAAGATCCACTGCGACTCCGACATCCCCTCGGTTCGCACCGGCGAGCGGTGGTGGTCGATTCGAATTCGGTCTTCCACTTCTCCGGCAATGGTGCGAACGAGCCGCGGATTCCCCGCACTCGTCACTACGAACAGCCCGACGATCGGCATGACCTCGGAGACGTCGATGACCCGAATGTCGGTCCCCTGCTTTTCGTCAGCCGCGCGGGCGGCACTCATCGCCACCGCAAGCGTGTCGGCATCCATGCCGTTACCCGCCACTGCGTGCCAGTTCCGCAAACTCGCCGCCCAGTGTGATGGCGGCATCGATGCCCGAAATCGTCTGGTTCCACGACTCCACCGTGATGGTCCCGAGGGCTCGGGGCAGGAGTGTGGCGATGGCATCGGCGGTATCGGATTCCGCGGCAACCACCGTGTCCGACGCCTCCCGAGCCGACACCTCACGCATCACACCGACGCCGATACCGGCCTCGAGAAGTGTCGCCACGGCTGCACGACTCACGATGGGATCGTTGAAGGGACTGTCGACCATCACGGTCAGTGGATAATCACCTCCCGCCAGTGCGCTCGGGGCGATCGACGCGAACACCATGATGACTTCCGCTCGATCCAACGAGTAGAGATCGAGCCGCTTCGGATTGAGCGTGGAATCAAGCACGGGTGCTGCGCTCAATTGCCACACCTGCAACGTACCTGCCATCACCCTGCGCACGAAGTTGGTGACGTCGGCCAAACCCGCGGGCGAAGTGTCCACATCGGGCGACAGCTCCACCCCCGCACCCACACGCTCTGCGATTCCACTCCACACCTCCCGGTGCCGGGCGAATCGTTGCGACTCCTTCTCGTCGGAACCACGCGCGAGCAGGATGTCGACGACACGGTCGACCGGAAAGAGCGTCTCACCGGCTTCGGCCAACTTGGTCGGGGTTCCATCGACGGCAACCGTCGTCACCTCGCGATCGAGCAGCACGTCCACGCCACCGAGTGGCGCGAACAGATTGATCAATTCCACTCGAGCCAGCGCTCCCACCGCAACGAACGAAACATCCAGGAGGCCCTGCACCTCGTTCGCCAAACCACTCAACCCGTCCGCCGCGTACACGTCGGCGAGACGGCGCGAGACCTCCTGCTTGCTGACGTTCGCGACGGTTGCAACTTCCGTTGCGGCACCGATCGGCACCAGCACCACCGTGCCTCCGACACCATCGGCGGCGAGTGTCGCCACGAACAACTGGCTCAATTGTCCGCCCTGTCCGAGTGCGGCGATGAGAGCGGCTGGCGTGTCGGGAATGGTGATCGTCGCACCGGCGACACTGGTGGATGCACGTGAGTCGAGCAGTTGATTCCACGCCATCGTCACCCCAACCGGAAGCACGAGGGTCGCAGCAACACCCGCAGCGATTGCAATCCGCATGGCGCGAATCTGGCGCGACTTCAACGCGGTCACGGGGTTTGCACCGCTTGGATATTGCCACCGATTCGGTGATACAAACCGCGTTCTTGAATCACCTTCACGACCGCCGGCGAAAGGTGCGGGATTTCCGAGAAGGAGTCCGTCGTCCGGGAGCGCAACAGTTCGCGCAACTCCGTGCTGCTCGTATCCGTTGGCGGCACGATGAGCGTGTTCCAGCTGCCAAGCGCGTCCTTGGAGTAGCCGGGACGCTCCACCACAAAGATGGTGGCGAGCCTCTCGATCTCCGACGACTCGTGCCATGAAGGGAGGTCGTCCACCAGGTCACGGCCGATGATCAAAAAGAGTTCGCTGTCGCCGTGTTGGGCTCGAAGTTCGCGCAGGGTGGCCACCGTGAAGCTCGGACCACCACGACGAATCTCGATGTCACTCGCTTCGAGACCGGCGTCGTCCTCCACCAGCGCCTGCACCATGGCAAGTCGGTCCCGTGCAGGTGTGACGATTCGCTCCGGGGACTTCTGCCAGGGATCGTTGGCCACCACCAGCAGCACCCGGTCGAGCGACAGGGTGTCGCGGGCGGATCGTGCGACGTTCAGATGACCCAGGTGTGGGGGATCAAAGGTGCCGCCGAACACCCCGAGACGTTGCGGCACGGGCAAATTCTAGGAGTGGCACCCCGTCGACTCTCCCGTTCCAACACGGCTGCACCACCCCAAGTCGCTCAACCACGCGGTTTGGTGGGCTCCTATCGGGACGGACGTGATTTTTGCAACATTCCTCTTGACATCGTGCGTGACATTCCTGTAACTTCGCTACTCCCCCGAAAACCCCGAAATCCCCCCACAATCCCCCGACGCCACTCATACCCCCCGTGGGTGCCGTGTGTCGTCGTCCCCACAGAAAGCGCCAAACATGTCCGACTCCATTGGTCTCTATCTCAACGACATCGGTAAGGTTCCCCTGCTCAATGCCGAGGATGAGCGCACGCTGTCGAAGGCCATCGAAGCCGGTCGTGTCGCCGAGGCCAAGATGAAGAAGGGTCAACGTTCGGCCGCCCTTCGCAAGGACTTGCGTGATGCCAAGCGCGCCAAGGACCGATTCATCCGCGCCAACCTGCGACTCGTCGTATCGATTGCGCGTCGTTATCCGTTGCCCCAGGGCATGGATCTGCTGGATCTCATTCAGGAGGGCAACCTTGGTCTGGAGCACGCCGTCGACAAGTTCGACTGGCGCCGTGGCTTCAAGTTCTCCACGTACGCGACGTTCTGGATTCGCCAGGCAATCGGTCGTGCGCTCGACCAAAAGGCGAGCCTCATTCGAATTCCCGGAGATCGCTCGGCCAACCTTCGCGCCGCGCTGCGTCAGGGATCGGGCGATGCCGACGGATTGTCGGCCGAAAATGCCGAACTGCACCGACTCACCACACCGGTATCACTCGACAAACCCATCGGCGACGACGGCGATGCCACGCTCGGCGACCTGGTGCCCAACCACGACATGAGCCCCGAGGAAGCCGTGATGTCGCGCGCCTCGGACGACATGCTGAACAAGCTGCTCGACACGCTCGATCCGCGAGCCCGCTATGCCGTAGAGGCCCGTTTCGGACTCTTCGGTGGCGAGCGCAAGAGCTTCCGCGAAGTCGGCGAGGAACTCGGCGTCACCGCCGAGGCCGCCCGTCGTCTCGTGAGCCGTGCGGTGGAGTCGTTGCAAGAAGACGCTCCCGACTACCTCACGGTCTAACGCCCAATTGGTTCGACTGCCCACGACCCAACGGTCGCCGTGGCGTCATTGGCCCAACATTGCGTCGCTCTGCGTCGAGCCACCGAGCGTGATCCTTCCGTAGCCTGAACGTAGAGGTCGGCATGCCAAAGAACTGGACGAAATCCACGTGGCAGGCGCTACCTGCTGCCCAGCAGCCCGAGTGGCCCGATACGGCAGCGCTCGATCGCGCACTGAAACAGATCGAGTCGTATCCCCCGTTGGTCTTCGCGGGCGAGGCACGCACCCTTCTGTCCACGCTCGGTCAGGTGGCCAACGGCAACGCCTTCCTGCTGCAGGCGGGCGACTGTGCCGAGAGTTTCGAGGAGTTCACGGCGATCAATATTCGCGAGAAGCTCCGCGTCATCCTGCAGATGGCCGTGGTGCTCACGTACTCCATGGGCGTGCCCGTGGTGAAGGTGGGACGTATCGCCGGTCAATTCGCCAAGCCACGCTCCAGCAACACCGAGAAGATCGGCTCGCGGGAAGTTCCGTCGTTCCGTGGTCACATGGTGAACGACCCCGCCCCACATGACGAAGCGCGAATCCCCGATCCGCAGCGGTTGGTTCAGGCGTACCATCAGTCGGCGAGCACGCTCAACCTGTTGCGCGCGTTCACCAAGGGAGGCTTTGCCGACCTCAATCGCGTGCATGCATGGAACCAGGAGTTCGTTGCTACGAGCGCCGAGGGTCAGCGCTACGAACAAATGGCGGCAGAAATCGAGCGAGCACTCGCATTCATGCGGGCATGCGGCGTCGACACCGAAAGCCACAGTGCGCTCCACGAGGTTGACGTGTACACCTCTCACGAGGCGTTGATTCTCGGCTACGAAGAGGCATTGACTCGCCAAGACTCCCTCACCGGTCAGTGGTACGACTGCTCTGCGCACATGTTGTGGATCGGCGAGCGCACTCGACAGCTGGACGGTGCCCACATGGAGTTCCTGCGAGGCGTCGGCAATCCAATCGGCGTGAAGATTGGGCCGAACACCACGGCCGACTACGTGTTGTCGCTCTGCGACACCCTGAACTCCAACCGCGTTCCCGGGCGACTCACCTTGATTTCGCGGATGGGTGCCGACAATGTGGAGTCGTCGTTGCGTCCACTGTTGCGCGCGGTGCGCGAAGCCGGACACCCGGTGGTGTGGATCTGCGATCCAATGCACGGCAACACGTTTACCGCCGACAATGGGCGCAAGACACGCCACTTCGACGAAATCCTGCGTGAAATCGTCGGATTCGTCGCCGCGCATCGAGCCGAAAACACGTGGCCGGGCGGTATCCACATCGAACTCACCGGCGAGAATGTCACCGAATGCCTCGGCGGTGTGGAAGCCGTGTCACAGGGCGACCTCGACACCCGGTACGAAACCGTCTGCGATCCGCGCTTGAACGCCCGACAGTCGATCGACCTGGCGTTTCGTGTTGCCGACCTGATTCGTAGCGCCACGTAATTCGCACCTCCGCAGCGTCACAATTCGCTCGACGGCAGCGTCACAACTAGCGTCGACGAACGATGCAGGCGTTCGAACTTCTCGCCGATTGGCCGGTGGACAACGTGGCGGCCGCGATAATCGACCGTGGCGGAGAAATCCACCTTCACGGTGATGAGTCGCGCGAGTTTCGCCTCGCCTCGGTAACGAAGGTGATTACCGCATGGGCCGTGTTGATTGCCTGCGAGGAGGGCACGGTGTCGCTCACCGATGCAGTTGGCCAGGAAGGCTGCACCGTTCGGCATCTCCTCGCGCATGCCGGCGGCTATCCCTTCGAGGGCGAGGCACCGGTTGGCGTTCCAGGCGCTCGTCGTATCTACTCCAACACGGGGTACGAGATGCTGGCGGCACACCTGGAAGCGCGAAGCGAGATGCCGTTCTGGGAATACGTCGAAGGCTCGGTGTTCGACCCACTGGGCATCGTCGCAGCGACACAAACCGGTTCATCGGCAAAGGATGCACGACTCGACATCGTGGGCCTGTCGCTTTTTCTCGCCGAACTTCGGCGCCCGCGACTGTTGGCACGAGAGACGTTCACCGAAGCAGTGACGCCACAATTCGATGATCTCGAGGGCATCGTGCCTGGTATTGGTCGATTCGATCCGTGTCCGTGGGGACTTGGGCCCGAGATTCACGGCATCAAACACCCGCACTGGATGTCCCCGAACAATTCGGCGGCCACCTACGGGCACTTCGGCGGCAGTGGCACCTTCGTCTGGGTAGATCCGATTGCAGACGTCGCCTGCGCCGTCCTCACGGATCGAGAGTTCGACCAATGGGCACTCACCCACTGGCCCGAATTCTCCAGCGCCGTACTTCGCGACGTGGTGCGCTAGCTGAGGCGCGGTCGGTGGTGCGCTAGCTGAGGCGCTCGACGATCATCGCCATGCCTTGGCCACCGCCAACACACATGGTTTCCAGACCGTAGCGCTTGTCGCGATGTTGCAACCCATTGATGAGTGTGGTCATGATGCGCGCACCGGTCATACCGAACGGGTGACCGAGCGCGATGGCACCGCCGTGCACGTTGAGTTTTTCCATCGGGATACCGATGTGCTTGGCCGAGGGAATCACCTGGGCAGCGAAGGCTTCGTTGATTTCGAAGAGATCGATTTGATCCGCGGTCATGCCGGCACGCTTCAACGCTTGGCGTGACGCCTCGATGGGTCCGAGCCCCATGATCTCGGGGTTCAATCCCGATACACCGGACGCAACGATTCGTGCCAGTGGCGTCAGCCCGAGTTTCTTTGCCTTGGAGTCGCTCATCACAAGCACGGCAGCGGCACCGTCGTTCAGCGGACAGGCGTTTCCTGCAGTGATCTGGCCGTCGGGGCGGAACGCCGGCTTCAAACCAGCCAGTGCCTCCACGGTGGTGCCGGCGCGCGGACCGTCGTCCTTGCTGATGACGCGACCGTCAGGAAGCGTGAGCGGGGTGATCTCGCGACTGAAGAATCCGTTGTCGATGTTTTCGCAGGCTCGCTGCTGCGAGCGTGCGGCGAATTCGTCCATCTCCTGACGCGTGACTCCCTCGATCTCACGAACGTTCTCGGCCGTTTGACCCATCGCGATGTACATGTCGGAGATGCCCTGCGGTGGAGTCCAGGTTGGCTGACCACCGGCCGCACGCGCCTTGGTGCGCTCGCCAGGTGTCTTGAAGATGGGATTCGGCGCGGTATCGCTGGCGCCGCTTGCATAACGACTTACGGTCTCGACACCCGCCGCAATGAAGCAGTCGCCTTCGCCCGCCTTGATGGCGTGGGCCGCCATGCGAATGGTCTGCAGGCTCGATGAGCAGTAGCGGTTGACGGTAACGCCGGGGACCTCGTCCAACCCCGCGAGCATGGCCACCACGCGCGCGATGTTGAATCCGCCTTCTCCGGCTGGCTGACCGCATCCCATGATGAGATCTTCGACATCGCTCGGCTGTACTTGCGGAACCTTTGCCATGAGTGCCCGAACGATTTGTGCGCTCATGTCATCGGGTCGGAGATCAACCAGCGATCCCTTGTTGGCGCGACCAATGGGGCTGCGGGCGGTTGCGACGATGACTGCTTCGGTCATGATGTGATCCTTTCGAACTCGTGCCACGGTACCATTCGGACATGCAGTTGACCCCGTTGGACGTGGATTCCATCGATCTCTCCGATCCCGACTTCTGGGTCGCCCCACGCGAGCATCGCGAGTCGGCGTTCTGGTCGCTGCGCCGCGAAGCCCCCATCAAGTTCTTTGCAGAAATGCCATTGGTCAATTTTCCGGCCGGTCCCGGCTACTACGCACTCACCAAACACGAGGACATCTGGTCGGTGAGTCGCAACCCCGAGTTGTGGTGCAGCGGACAGGGATCCAACATCACCACGTTGACCCCGGAGTTGAACGAATTCTTCGGCTCGATGATCAACATGGACGATCCCAAACACTTCCGCCTGCGCTCGATCGTCTCCAAGGGCTTCACTCCGAAGGAGATTGCGCGGGTCGAGGAATACGTGAAGGACAAGGCCCGAACCCTCGTCGACGAGGTGATCGAGCAACACAGCGATGACGAATTCGACTTCGTCGAGGCACTGGCCGCACCGTTTCCGCTCGAAATCATCTGCGACATGATGGGAATTCCGCGCACCGACGCCAAGCAGATTCTCGACTGGACCAACGTGATTCTCGGCGCCGGGGACCCGGACTTCGGCGGGACGCTCGAGAACCTCATGAAAGTGGCACTCGAGATTTTTTCGTACGCCCAGCAGCTCGGCGAGTCCCGCTTGAAGAATCCCACCGACGACCTCACGTCGGTGATGATGCACGCCGAGGTCGACGGTCAGCGCATGACCAGTCAGGAATTCGGCAGTTTCTTCATTCTTTTGGTGGTTGCCGGTAACGAAACCACCCGCAATGCCATCAGCCACGGAATGCTGGAACTCACGCGACGACCCGACCAGCAGCGAATCTGGTTCAACGACTTCGAGAAGCACACTCGCACGGCGGTGGAAGAAATCGTGCGGTGGGCCTCACCCGTGATCCACTTCCGCCGTACCGCAACCCGGGACACCGAATTGCGTGGCATCCCGATGCCTGCCGGAACCAAGGTGGTGATGTGGTACAACTCGGGCAACCGGGACGAGGATCTGTTTGCCGATCCCTATCGCTTTGACGTCACTCGACAAATACAGCCGGCACAGATCGGCTTTGGCGCGGGCGGACCGCACTTCTGTCTCGGCGCCAATCTCGCACGGCGTGAGATTGCAGTGATGTTCGACGAAATCCGACGACGATTGCCCTACTTACGAATCACCGG